>JABFRY010000328.1 GCA_013140955.1 Acidobacteriota bacterium | reverse complement strand
CGAAGGGCAAGTCCACCACCACCACCCTGGTCGGGCGCATGCTCGAGGCCGACGGGCGGCACGTGCTCGTGGGCGGCAATATCGGCGTGCCCCTCAGCGCCCAGGTGGAGGCGTCCACGCCCGACACGCTGCACGTCGTCGAGGCCAGCAGCTTCCAGCTCGAGGCCACCACGGCCTTCAGGCCCTGGATCGCCGTGTGGCTCAACTTCGCCGCCGATCATCTCGACCGGCATCCTACGCTCGACGCCTACGCCGAGGCCAAGGCACGCGTGCTCGTGAATCAGACCGCGAGCGACTGGGCCGTGCTCAATGCCGACGATCCGCTCGTTGCCGCCCGTGGCGGCACGGCCGCGGCCCGCGCCGCCTGGTATTCACCCGCCGGCGCTCCGGCGGCGACGTTCGTCGTGGATGGCGACTGGATCGTGCGGCGGACGCCGACGGCCCTCGAGCGGCTCGTGCCCGTGTCGGCGGTGGAACTGACCGGCCGGCACATGCTCGGCAACGTGATTGCCGCGGTGGCGACGACCCACGTGGCGGGCGCCGGCCCCCGTGCCATGCGCGAGGGCCTGCGCGGGTTCCGGGGGCTCGAGCACGTCATGGAGCCGGTGCGGAGCCTGGACGGGGTGCGGTTCGTCAACGACTCCAAGGCGACCAACGTCGAGGCCGCCAGCCGGTCGATCGAGAGCTTCGACCAGGGCGTGGTGGCGATCGTGGGCGGGCGGTTCAAGGGAGGCGACCTGCGGGACCTTCGGGAGCCCCTGGCGCGGCGCGGGCGCGCCGTGGTGGCGATTGGCGAGGCCGCCCCGCTCGTGCGGGGCGCACTCGACGGCGTTGTGCCCGTGATCGACGCCGGGTCCATGCGAGAGGCCGTGCGGCGCGGCTGGGACGCGGCCAGGCCGGACGGCGTCGTGCTGCTGGCCCCGGCCTGTTCCAGCTTCGACTGGTTCCGCGACTACGCGGACCGCGGGCGTCAGTTCAAGGAGGAGGTGCTCGCGCTCGGGGAGTCGTGAGCAGTCGTCAGTCGGTTCGGCGCGGGTCGGAGCCCACCGCTGGGAACGCAGGCTACCCCGGTCTGCGAGGTGGGTGTCCCATCCCACGTGCTGACTGACGACCGCTGACGGTTTCCCGGGCCGGGCCCGGCAGGCCGCCCCGCAGGACGGGGTGGCACAGGTGTTCGAAAGGGACGGTGATCGTGGCCAGGAAGCTCAAGTCGGACAAGGTGCTCTTCACGGCGAGCGTGCTGCTCGTCTGCCTGAGCATCGTCATGGTGTACAGCGCGTCGGTCGTGCTCGCCATGGACCGATTCGACCAGCCCTACCTGTTCCTGGTGAAGCAGGTGCTCTGGTCGGTGCTGGGCATGGTGGTGCTGGCCGTGGCCATGCGCGTGGACTACCGGATCTACCGCAACGAGCACTTCGTCTGGGCGGCGCTGGCGGTGGTGGGGCTCATGCTGTTCGCGGTCCTGTTCGCCTCGCCCGTGAACGGCACCCGCCGCTGGTTCGGCATGGGCGGGCTCGGCATTCAGCCCTCGGAACTCGCCAAGATCGTGGCGGTCCTCTTCACCGCGGTGGTCCTCGAGCGAAGGATGCACCGCATCGACGACCTGTCCTACTCGCTGCTGCCGGTGGCGATCGTCGTGGGCGGGATGGTCGGCCTCATCCTGCTCCAGCCGGACTTCGGCACTTCCATGTCCCTGTTGCTCATCGTGGGCGCGATGGTGTTTGCCGCCGGGCTCCAGTACCGGTACTTCGTGGCGACGGTCGCCGCGACCGTACCGCTGCTCTACGTGGTCCTGGTGAGCGCGCCCTACCGCCGCGAACGCCTCCTGGCGTTCTGGAATCCCGACGCCGACCCCCAGGGGGCCGGCTTCCAGATCATCCAGTCGCTGATTGCCGTGGGCACCGGCGGCATCACCGGACGTGGTCTCATGGACGGCGTGCAGAAGCTGTTCTACCTGCCCGAGCCCCATACGGACTTCATCTATGCCGTCATCGCCGAGGAACTGGGGCTGGTGGGGGCGAGCGTCGTGCTGGGGTGCTTCTGCGTGATTGCCTGGCGCGGCCTGCGCATCGCGATGCGGGCCGAGGACACGTTCGGCGCGTTCGTGGCCATCGGGCTCACGACGATGATCGCCATGCAGGCGCTCATCAACATGAGCGTGGTGCTTGGCCTGATGCCGACCAAGGGTATTCCCCTGCCGCTGGTGAGCGCGGGCGGGTCGTCGCTGCTCATCAACATGCTCGGCATCGGCATGCTGCTCAACATCTCGCAGCACGAGACGGTGCGCACGTGACGACGGCCCCGATCTCGCTGCTCGTCGCCGGTGGCGGGACGGGCGGTCACCTGTACCCGGGCATTGCCGTGGCGCGCGAGCTGCTCGCCCGAGCACCCGGCGCGCAGGTCTCCTTCGTCGGGACGGCCGCCGGCATCGAGACCCGCGTCGTGCCACGGGAGGGTTTCGCGCTCGACCTGATCCGCAGCGCGGGCCTGAAGGGGAAGTCCGTGAAGGCGCTCGCGCGGGGCGTCGGTCTGCTGCCCCTGAGCGGCGTCGACGCCTGGAGGGTGCTGTCGGGCCGTCGGCCCACCGTCGTGATCGGGGTGGGAGGCTACAGCTCGGGTCCCGTGGTCCTGCTGGCGGCGCTGCGCGGTGTGCCGGCGATGCTCATGGAGCAGAACGCCGTGCCGGGCCTCACCAATCGTCTCCTCTCGTCGTTCGTCAGCGCGGCGGCCGTCACCTACCCGGAAACCGCCCGGTACTTCGGCCCGCGGGCGTTCGTCTCGGGCAACCCCGTGCGGGCGGAGTTCTTCTCCGCGAGCCGGGAGGCGCGTGTCGCCCCGACACCCGCCGGTCCCGTGCGCGTGCTCGTGTTCGGCGGCTCCCAGGGCGCGCATGCCGTCAACATGGCCATGCTGGAGGCGGCCCCGCGCCTCGCCCGCACGACCACGCCGCTCGCCGTGACGCACCAGACGGGCGACCACGACCTGCAGGCGGTGCGCGACGGGTACCGTCGTGCCGGTCTCGACGCGGAGGTCGAGCCGTTCCTCTTCGACATGGCCGATCGCATGCGACAGGCCGACGTGGTCGTCTGCCGGGCGGGTGCCACCACGCTGGCCGAGCTGGCAGCGGCCGGTCGCCCGTCCGTGCTCGTGCCGCTGCCGTCGGCGGCTGACGACCATCAGCGTCACAATGCCGAGGCGCTCGTGGCGCGGGGCGCGGCGGAGATGATCCTGCAGCGCGAGCTGACGGGCGACCGGCTGGCGGCGTCCATCGAAGACCTGGCCGCACGACCCGCTCGCCGACGTGAGATGGCCGACGCCGCCCGTGCGCTGGCGAGGCCCGATGCAGCCGGCGTCATCGTGGACCGCCTGCTGGAGTTGTCACGTCGATGAGGAGCCCGGGACGATGAAGCTCGGACGGACCCGACGGGTGCACTTCGTGGGCATCGGCGGCATCGGCATGAGCGGCATCGCCGAGCTGCTGGTGAACCTCGGGTACGCCGTCAGCGGTTCGGACGCGAAGCGGTCGCCGGCAACGGCGACCCTGGAGGCGCTCGGGGCGGCGATCTTCGAGGGCCATGCTCCGGCACACGTCGGGGATGCCGATGTGGTGGTGTTCTCCTCGGCCATTCGCGACGGCAATCCCGAGATCGAGGAGGCGCGTCGGCGCGGCATCCCCGTCATCCCGAGGGCAGAGATGCTCGGCGAGCTGATGCGGCTGCGCTTCTCCGTGGCCGTAGCCGGGTCGCACGGCAAGACCACCACCACCTCCATGATTGCCCTGGTGCTCGAGCGCGCCGGACTCGACCCGACGGCCGTCATCGGCGGCCGGCTCGAGGCGTTCGGCAGCAATGCCCGCCTGGGCACCGGTGAGTTCATGGTGGCCGAGGCGGACGAGAGCGACCGGTCGTTTCTCAGGCTCTGGCCATCGGTGGCGGTGATCACCAACGTGGACCGCGAGCACCTGGAGAGCTACGGCGATTTCGCCGATCTGCAGCGGGCGTTCGGCGCCTTCGCCAACAAAGTGCCGTTCTACGGATGCGTCGTCGCGTGCGCCGACGACGCCGGGCTCGCCGACGTGCTTCCCGGCGTCGAGCGGCGCCTGCTCACCTACGGTCTCGACGCCCGTGACGCCGACTTCCTCGCATCGCATGTCGACGTCAGTACATCCGGCGCCCGCTGCCTGGTGCATCGGCAGCGCCCCGAAGGGCGTGTCTGCCTCGGGCCGCTCGCCCTGGCCGTGCCGGGCCGGCACAACCTGCTCAATGCCCTCGCGGCCGTGGCCGTGGCCGAGCACATCGGTGTCCCGTTCGACGTGGTGGCCGGAGCGCTTGCCGAATTCCAGGGGGCGCAACGGCGGTTCGAGCGCATCGGGGAGGTGGACGGCATCGTCGTCATCGACGACTACGGACACCACCCGACCGAGATTCGCGCGGTCCTGGCCGCAGCCAGGGCCTCCATGCGCCGGCGTCTCATGGTGGTGTTCCAGCCCCACCGGTACTCGAGGACCCAGGCCTACCTCGCCGACTTCGGGGACGCGCTGCGTGAGGCCGACGAAGTGGTGCTCACCGACATCTACGCGGCCGGCGAGGACCCGATTCCCGGGACCACGATCGAGGCGCTGGCCGCCGCCGTCGCGCGCGACGCCGAACGGCCGCCACACGTGGCCCCGCAGCTCCACGACATCGTCCCTGCGGTGCTCGAGCGCGTCCGGCCGGGCGACGCCGTCATCGTCCTCGGCGCCGGCTCCATCGGCACGGTGGCCAGGCCCCTGCTCGCGGCCCTCGAGGCCCGGAGGCGTGCGTCGTGACGAGCGTCCAGCTGCCGTCCGACCGCAGGTTCCGGCGCGCGCACGTGGCCCCGTCCAGGC
>JABFRY010000087.1 GCA_013140955.1 Acidobacteriota bacterium | reverse complement strand
GTCGTAGGCCCAGGCGCCGGCGGCCGCCCCCTTGGTGTAGGTGATCGTGGCGACGTGCGCGGAGCCGAGCGCGTCGTAGACCTGGACGGCGGTCGTGAACGTGTCCCCGAGCTGCGCGTCGGCATCGAGGTTCGTCTGGGTGCGGAACGTGCTGGTCGCCAGCGGGGCCCGGAGCACACCCGGCGGGATGATGATGTCGCTGAGTTCGCCCGCCGTGATGATCTCGTTGGTGAGCGGGTCCACTTCCGTGTAGCCCTGCACCGAGTAGCCGTCCTGCGTGACGAGCCGGCCGTCCCGGTCCAGTGTGAAGTTTCCGGCGCGGGTGTAGTTCACCTCATCATTCGGACCGCTGACCACGAAGAAGCCGTTACCCTGGATGGCGACGTTGGTGGACTCGCGCGTGTCCTCGATGGCGCCCTGGCTGAGGACGGGCGCGATGGAGCCCGTCACGACGCCAAGGCCGACCTGCATGGGAGCGGAGCTCGAGCCGCCCACCGTCTGGCTCACCAGGTCCATGAAGCTGACCGCGCTCGCCTTGTAGCCGACCGTGTTGATGTTCGCCAGGTTGTTGCCGATGACGTTCAGGTAGAGACTGTTCGCGTTCAGTCCCGACAGGCCGGCGGAGAAGGAACCAAGTGCCATTCGTAAGTCCTCGACAGTGGATCACTGCGCTGATCCGGACGCGGGGGCGGGCCCAGCCGCCGCCAGGTTTCTCGGACGCCGGGGTCAGGCCTTCTCGGGCACGCCGAGGGCCGTGGCGATGTCCGCCAGGGTGGACTGCATCTGCGTGAGCTGCTCGAGCGAACTGAACTGCGCCAGCTGCGCAACGAACTCGGCATCGGCCATGGGCTGTGTCGGGTCCTGATGCTGCAGCTGCGTCACCAGCAGGTTCAGGAACGCGTCCCGCCCGAGTTCGGATTCGCGGCTGCGCGGTGTGGCGGCGCTGGTGGCGGACGTGGACGCGCCGGTCTGCGAAACGGGATCAGTCACGGGGTGGCTCCTTTGTGGCGGGCCCGCGCCGCAAACTGCTGCGTCGCGAGCTCGTCGATCAACTTGCGCTCTTCGGCCGCGGCCTGCTCGTCGTACGCGCGCCGGGCGTGCGCGCGCAGGCGTTCGAGCGACTCGCACCGCTGCTTGGCTCCCATCAGGGCCTGGGTGGCGCGCTGCACCGCGGCCTCCCGTGCCGTGAGCGACGCGGCGCAGCCGTCCCGCTCCCGACGCAGCCGGTGAATCCAAAACCGATACCACTCACGGTCCTGGGCGCTGCCCGCCGCACCGAGGACGGTGGCCGCCTGTGCGGAGGCGGCCGTGATGGCCACGTCCGCCTCCTCCACGCGCCGCCGCGCGGCGAGGCGGTCGCGCTCGGCGATCGCCAGATCCCGTTGCGCAGCCTCCAGTTGGCGTCGCCGAAGGTCGAGGGCGGCCTGCGGCCGGAAGAGGAAGCGTGCCATCGGCGCCGATCAGAACCGCCGCGGACCACGCCGCGACCGCCGCGTGGTCACAGGGCCTGCAGCCCGTCGAGCGCGTCCGGGAACCCGCACAGCTGGTCGGATTCCTGACAGAGGAACTGCTCGATCGCGTCGCGCCGGCTGCGCGCATCGTCGATCGCGGGATTGCTGCCGGGCACGTAGGCGCCCACGCTCACCAGGTCTTCGCTGTCGCGGATCGCGGCCATCCATTCGCGGACCTGCGCGGCTTTGCGCCGATGGTCCACCTCGGTGACATCGGGCATCGTGCGGCTCACGCTCTGCAGGATGTCGATGGGCGGATAGTGGTGCCGGGACGCCAGGTCGCGGGACAGCACGAAGTGTCCGTCGAGAATCGCCCGTACGGCGTCGGCCACCGGCTCGTTGTGATCGTCACCGTCCACGAGCACGGTGTACATGCCCGTGATGCTGCCGCGGCCGCGGACGGCCCCGGCCCGCTCGAGCAGCGTGGGCAGCAGCGCGAACACCGACGGCGGATAGCCCTTCGTGGTCGGCGGCTCCCCTGCCGCCAGGCCCACCTCGCGCTGCGCCATCGCGAACCGGGTGACCGAGTCCATCAGCAGCAGCACGTTCAGTCCCTGGTCGCGGAAGTACTCGGCGACCGCCGTGGCGCTGTAGGCGGCCCGAAGCCGGAGCAGGGGTGGATTGTCGGAGGTGGAGACCACCACCACCGCCCGCTTCATCCCCTCGGCGCCCAGATCGTGCTCGATGAAGCTCCGCACTTCGCGACCGCGCTCACCCACCAGCGCGACGACCACGACGTCGGCCACCGTGCCACGCGTGAGCATGCCCATCAGCGTGCTCTTGCCGACGCCGGATCCGCCGAACAGGCCCACGCGCTGGCCGCGCCCGCACGTCAGCAGGGCGTCGATGGCCCGGACACCGGTGCCGATGGGGGCGACGACCGGATCCCGCGCCATCGGGTTGAGGGGCGGGGGATGCAGCGGATAGCGGTCGTCGGTGTGGATGGGACCGGCACCATCGATGGGCCGTCCCAGCGCGTCGATCACGCGGCCGAGCAGGGCCGGACCTACGCCGAGTTCGAGGGCGCGCGTACGGGCCACGACCCGGTCGCCCGGCCGCACGCCGCTCGTGTCGCCGAGGGGTACGAGCTGCACCGTGCCGTCGCGGAACCCCACGACCTGCACCGGCAGGGGCGGCGTCCCCTCGGTACCGATGATTTCGCACATGGCGCCCACGCTGACGCGCGGCCCGGCCGACTCGATGAGGAGCCCCACGGTGCGCTCGACGCGGCCCCACAGCGAGAGCGTGTCGGCGGTGCCGACGCGCGCGATGTAGGGTTCGAGGGAGAACGGCTCAGCGCGCGACGGCATGCGCGGGCTCCTCTTCGCCGAGCAGCGCCCGCGCGAGCTCCTGGATCTGGGCGTCCACGCCGGCATCGAGCATGCCGAGGTCCGACTCCAGGCGACACCCGCCGCGGCCGATGCGCTCGTCCGGCACGACCTGCACGTTGCTGCTGCCGATGCGGGCGATGCGGGCGGCCCCGACCGCCTCGTACTCCTCGGGGTGGAGCCGGACGGTGACGTGCGCGCTCTCGCCCAGGCGATCGAGGCCGACGCGCGCGATGGCCACCAGGAGGTCGCGGTCCAGGGTGACCTCGCGGTGCACGATACGCCGGGCGATGGCCAGCGCCAACTGCACCAGCTGTCGCTCCGTCTCGTGAATCATGCGGGCGCGGAGCGTCGTGAGCTCCTCCACTGTCTGGGTCAGCCGGCGCAGCATGGCTTCGCCGCGCTGGCCCGCCGCCTCGGCGCCCGCCCGTTCCCCCTGCGCGAACCCCTTGGCGAAGGCGTCGCGTTCGAGCGTCGCCAGGCGCTCCTCCTGCGCCGCGTCCGGCTCGGCCTCCCGGGCCGCGCCGCGCGCCGCCAGACGGGGCGGATCGATGCGCGATTCGCCCCACACGAAGGGCGTCACTGCGCCGGACATCGGAAGACGCTTGGCCCTAGACGACATAGGCTTCGCCCGCGGCGGCCCCCGTGGCGATGAGGCCCTCCTCTTCGAGCTTCCGGGTGATGGCCACGATGTCCTGCTGGGCCTTCTCCACTTCCCGCAGGCGGACGGCGCCGAGCACCTCCATCTCCTCCCGCAGCATCTCCGCGGCGCGCTTGGACATGTTGCCGAAGAACCGCTGGCGGATCTCCTCGCTGGCGCCCTTGAGCGCGATGGTCAGCCCCTTCTTGTCGGCCCGCTGGACGATCTCGCGCATGCCGTTGTCATCCACGTGCAACAGGTCGTCGAAGACGAACATCAGGTTGCGGATCGACACCGCGAGGTCAGGCTGGATGGACTCGATGCCGTCGAGCACCGACGCACTGATGGTCCGCTCCAGGCGGTTGAACAGCTCCGCGACCGCGCGGACGCCCCCGTGCTGCTCGCGGCTCGGGCCGCCGAGCGTGCGGAGCCGCTGCTCGATGACGGCCGAGATCCGGGCCACCACCTCGGGCGAAATTTCGTCGAGCAGCGCCATGCGCGTCAGGACGTCCGGCCGGAGGTCATCGGGCAGGAGCGTGATGAGATGCGCCGCGCTCGTGGGGTTGAGGTGCGCGAGGATGAGCGCGATCGTCTGGGGGTGTTCCCCCAGGATGAACTTCGACAGCTGTTCGGGGTCGGCCCTGGTCAGCGACGTGAAGCCGGCCGTGCTCTGGAACGAGTGCGACACCCGGTCCATGATGCGGCGCGCGGCGTCCTCGCCGAGGCTCTGACGCAGGATGCGGCGGGCGTACTCGAGGTCGCCCCGCGTCATGTACTCGGCCGCGACGGCGGTCTGGTGGAACTCGTCGAGGATGTCCTCGCTGACGGCGGTGGGCACCGATTCGACGGCGGCCATCTCGCGGGCGAGTTCCTCGACCTCCCCTTCGGTGAGGTGACGGAAGACCTCGATCGAGGCGTCCTCGCCGAGCAGCAGGGTCACGATGGCGGCCTTGCGCAGGCCCGAGAGAACGGTGGTGACAGCCACGTCAGCGCTCCGGTTCGGCGATCCAGGCCTTCAGGAGCTTCGCGACGTTCTGCGGCTCCTTGTGGGCCAGGGCACTGACCTTCTTGGTCAGCACCGGGAGTTTGCGTTCCTGCAGCCGCTGCGCGGCTGCGGCGTCGATCTGCGCATCGATTTCGCTTTCCATGTCTGCCACCGTCCTGAGGGGTGCACCCGGAGGGGGCATGCCGGGGCCCGACGGGAGCGAACCCGCCACGCCCGTCGGCCCCGCCAGGCGTCGCATCATGGGCCGGACGAAGACGAGCAGCGCGACCAGCCCGACGATCACCACCCCGCCGATCCGCGCGCCCTGCCAGATCTCGGGCGAGTACTCCTCGAGCATCGACGGCGGTTCGACCTCTTCCACGATGGGCTGGTTGAACGAGATGTTCTGAAC
>JABFRY010000001.1 GCA_013140955.1 Acidobacteriota bacterium | reverse complement strand
CTCCCGTTCCTGGCCGGCACGGCGGCAGCGCAGGATCCGCCGGCCCCCGTCATCTCTCATCAGGACGGCCTGCTCCTGGCCGCCTTTGCCGCACCCGAAGGCACCGTGACCGTCCTGCTGCCCGACGACGTGGCCGCCGGGGAACAGGTGACGGGGTCGGTGGAGGGGCCGCCCGGTCTGGTGGTGGAGTTCGGGAGCGAACGAGCCTCTACGGGCGGCACCTTCGTCTGGCGCTTCCCGTCGGGCGAGGAACCCGTGGCGCTGGTGCTCCGGGCAGCCGGCGGAGAAGTCCGGGGGCAGGTGCGGCTGCGGGCGCCCGAAGGCGGGGCGCGTCCCTCGACGTTCCGCCTCCCAGGCCTGGTCCAGGCCGGTGCGCTCTTTCCGGTGTTCGGCCCCTTCGACGGCGACCGTGCAAGCACCCGTGTCACGGTGGGAGGCGAGGCGGGCACCGTGGTCGCCGAGTCGGTGCGGCGGGCGATCGTCCGCGCGCCCAGTGGCGTCGAAGGCGTGGCCTCGGCCGAAATCGTGGACGGGACCGGCCGGCACACGGGAACGCTGCGGAGCCTGGACGTGCGCCTCGAGGCCGCATCCGGGGACACGCGCGGCGCTACGCACGTGCTCACCGTGTCGGGCCTCACGGGCTTTGCCGGCGACGTGCCTTTGCAGGTGGGGAGTCAGCACTTCTACATCAAGGCCGACGAGGTGGCGCCCTCCGGCGTGTTCTCCGTGCAGCGCACGTTTCCGGGCATGGCCGGCGCAAGCGCCGGGGCGTCCCTGCTCATTCCCCAGACGCCCCTCGACGAGGTCGCCATCGTGCTGCGCACGCCACGGCGCGCGCCTGGCACCGCGCTTCCCGATCAGCACGCCTCTGCGCTGAGACGCCTGCCGTTCGACCCGCTGCCGGTCGCCATGGACCTGTTCGGCGATCCGGACCTGGAGAGCGATGCCGCCTACGCCATGCTGGCCATGGACGAAGCGCGGGCCCTCGCGCTGATGTTCGAGTCGATTCCGGAGTCCGGGGCCACCGTGCAGATCATCGCCCTCAACCGTTTCGTCCAGCGGCACGACGGGCTGGGCACGGTGGTGAACGCCGAGGCGCACGCGGCGGCGCTGCGCGCGCTCGACCATCGCTTCTCGACCGCGACCAGCGAACTGGCCATCTACGTGCTCGGGCTGACCGGGACCGACGCGGACGTGCCGGTCCTCGACCGCATCCACCGGTCCGGAGGGCTGGACGCGGGGCGCCTGCGGGATGCCAGCGAGGCCGCGCTGGCGCGGCTCGGATCGACGTCCCACGTCGAGCGGATCGGCGCGGCGCTGGCCACGCCGGTCGGCCCGAACGCCCGCTACGAGGACGGCGTCGTCCTGAGCACGCAGTTGTGGAAGGCCGCGTTCTCGGGACGCGCGGAGCTGGTGCCGCTGGTCTGCGGGCACCTGGAGGCGCCGGTCCTCAGCAACCGCGAAGCCACGGTGGACCCTGCCGCCATGGCCCGGACGGCACTCGCCGCCATCGTGGACGGCCAGACACCGGTACCCGACATGGTGTCGCGCCGATCCGCCGCCGAGTGGCGCGCGCACTGCGACGCCGTACGCACCACGCCGTAGGCCGGCCTACTGCACCTCCACCTGTCCGGTCACCCGCGCACGGACGAGCGACCACGACAGACCCACGCCGAGCAGCAGCCCCACCACGCCCAGCACCGCCCACGTCATCGCCGCGCCGGTCGTGTCGAGCAGCTGCCGATCGACCAGCAGCCACAGCAGCGTCGCCAGCAGCAGACCGCCGAGCGTGACGCCGAGCCATCCGAGGGCGATGAAGGTCGTGCGGAGCGTCGCCACCCAGCCAATGAGCAGTACGAGACCGCCGAGCGCCTTCGCCGGCGTGAACGCCACCGGTGGCGTCGAGAGCCAGTGATAGAAGGACTGACCGCTGGGATTGAAGGTCGCGAGCACGAGGACGAGCGCGACCGCCATCCGGATGAGCGCACCGGAGACGGAGAGTGAGGGCACGGGCATGCACGGATTCTAGCCCTGCCGGTGGCAGGAGCGGCACACCACGGCTGCCCTGCCGGGGCGCCACGACGAGCGCCGGTGGCCTCCCTACGCACCGCATTTTCGAGCCGGCACGCCGCGAAAGATCGGGGCGCCCCCGCCGTTTCGGGTGTGCCGACAGGGACCCTGCACGGCATCTTCAGGCGCTGGCGACGCGCAAGCGACACAGGTACATGCACTTGCGACGACGGAACGGTCGTCGGCCGCGGATGGCATCGCCCGTGCTCTTACAGGGGACAGCCGGCGCACCACCCACGGTGGCCCGCTCTCAAGGAGACACGCAGATGTTCAAGTTCCTCTTCAGCACGCTCGGCTACCTCTGGTCCGACTGACCAGCGCGCCGCCACCGCCGGATCCGACCCGCACGCGGGACCGCCGTCCGGCACGTCGCACCCCATCACTCGCACGACAGACGCGCACACGCGCACGGAGCCCGCACATGCTGAAGCTGTTCATCGACGTCATCCTGCACCCGTTCGGCTATCTCTGGTCCGACTAGACGTCTGCGTGCCCGCGGGCTGGCCCCCGGGTGGCTCCCCCACCGGAGCCCCTCACTGTCGGTGCGGAGGGACGCCCCACGCGAGGCGTCCCTCCCCTGCCATCCGCAGTTGCCGGCAGCCGCCATGTGGCCGCTGCGCGTCTGGGCATGGCGCGCGCCCGCCCTGGCGGGATCAGAAGCCGAGCGAGTACGACAGGTGCAGCGTGCGGGGCACGCCCAGGTTGCGCACCAGGAACGGCGTGGTGGCGTTGTCGGGGAAGCCGCGGGAATGCCCCGTGGCGTAGTCGGCGTCGAACAGGTTCTCGAGCCGGATGTTGAGACGGTGCCGACGGCCCTCGCCGAAGAACACGCGACCTGAGAGATCCGTGATCACGTAGTCGCCGCTCGGCACCAGGCCAAAGCCGGACACGTTGTCGTTCAGCTCGCCCACTGCATTCACGGTGAGCGTCAGGCCGACGGGCAGGCGCGTGGGATGCAGGTCCACGGTGGCCTGCACCTGGTTGGCCGGAATGCCGACGATGGCCGCGTAGCCGCCCGCCAGGTCGTTGCGTTCGGACTTGGCGTAGGTGTAGCTGAGCGAGCCCGAGACCGCGGCGGTGAGCTGACCCGTGCCGGCGAGCGACACGCCCTTCACGCGCACCTGCTCCGGGGAGTTGGCCGTGATGGTCGTCTCGCCCGAGCCGTCGTCCACGTCGACGATCAGGTTCGTCACGCGCCGGTAGAAGCCCGTGGCCTCCACCGTGAACACCGTCTGCCCGGCGATGATGCGGCGCGCCAGCGAGGCGTTGAGGTTTGTGCTCTTCTCCGGCTCGAGGTTCGGGTTGCCGAAGCAGCAGGTCGGATCCTCGGCGAACAGCTCGTAGGCATCCGGGTAGCGGAAGGCCGTGCCGACCGTGCCGCGCACGAAGACGTTCGGCGTGAAGTCGTACTGGCCGCTGGCGTTCCACACGCCGGCGTTCTGCGCGTTGGTCGGGGCGTTGTAGCGCGCGCCGAGCGCCAGCGTGGCCCTCGGGAGCAGCGCGCGCGTCGTGCGCACCTGGCCGAAGAGGGCGTGTACCGTCTCGGCCGTGGGGGCAATGAGGAGCACGTCGTCCTCGCCCGAGTAGCGCTGCAGGTCGTAGCCGGCGAAGTACTCGAGCCTCGGGTCTGGCGTGAACCGCGCCAGCAGGTTGGCGCCCGAGTCGCGGAAGCCCCAGAACTCGCCGTCGCTGATGACCTGCGTGGCGCCAGGCTGGCCGATGACGTTGCGGCGCTCCGTCCAGGCCGAGTCCCACCGGTGATGGTAGCCCTTGAAGAACAGCTCGAGGTCGGGACGCGGCGTGTAATCGAGCTTGCCGCTCGCGAGGTGCTCGGTCCGCGCGTTGAAGGCGGCGGCGTGTCCACCCACCTGCGAGACGGAGCTGCGCGCCGGGCGGATGCCGTCCACCTCCACGTCGCTGCGCTGGTACATCGCGCTGAAGCGCAGTGCGTCGCTGAAGTCGTAGGCGTAGCGCCCACCCAGCGTCAGGACGTCGTAGCTGCGGTTCCTGTCGGACGTGCTGGGCGCATACTGGCTGGACGGAAAGTTGTTGAAGCCGTCGGCCTGGTCCTTCGACGCGTAGACCACCACCTTGTTGCCGTTCCTGGCGGCGCGCGCGAACATGTTCAGGCTGCCCCCGTCATTGGTGTTCAGGCCGCCCTGCACCCGGCCATTCGACACCTCGGTGAACGACCGGGTCACCACGTTGATGACGCCGGCCACGGCCTGCGTGCCGTAGAACAGGCCCTGCCCGCCCTCGATCACCTCGACCCGTTCCACCATGTGCGCCGGGATGGTGTCGAGCGGCGTCGTGCCGTTGTAGAGCCGATTGCTGATGCGGATGCCGTCGAGCAGCCAGAGGATCTCGTTGGTGCGCGAACCCTGGAGCGACACCGACACGTAGTCGAAGGCGCCGGCCCGCGGGCTGACGAAGAGGCCGGGCACGAGCGACTGCAGGGCCTGTCCGACGTCCACATAGCCGCCGTTCTCGATCTGCACACGCGAGATCGTCTGAAGACGGACGCCGGTGCGCTCGATTTCCTGCGGCAGATCTTCCTCGAGCTTGGGGGCCGATACGGCCACCGTTTCCGAGAACCCTGGAATCGGCAGCACGACGTCGAGCGGGGCCGTCGTCGCGGTGACCGTGAGCGCCTGCGTCCACCGCTGGAAGCCAGGGGCCTCCACGCTGAGGACGTAGAGGCCGGCGGGCACGGTGGGGAAGGCAAAGGCGCCGTCGGCGCCGGTGCGTGTCTCGGTGGGGGCGCCGCCACCCGGACCGCGCAGCGCGACGGACGCGCCGTCAACCGCGCCGC
>JABFRY010000144.1 GCA_013140955.1 Acidobacteriota bacterium | reverse complement strand
CGTAGACACGACGCCGGGCCGCCAGCAGCGTCTCCGTCCCGGCGGGCTCGTCGGGCTCGAGCGCCAGCGCGCGACGGACGTCCTCGGCGGCAATCGTGCGTGTGCCCTCGATGACGACCTCGCCGATCACCTGCTGCGGGCCCTCCTCGACATCGAAGACGAGTCCGACACCGCTCGCCGCCTCGTCCAGGCGCTGGTCCACGCCCACCTGCACCTCGGGGAATCCCCGCAGCCGGTAGCGCGCGATGAGCCGGTCCCGCGCGGCCGCCACCCGATCGGGCGCGTAGGGGTCGTCGGGCCGCAGATCCACGGCCGCTTCCGCCTCGTCGAGACCGAGCCGTGCGGTGCCGCGGATCTCCACCTCGGCGATCGCGAACAGCGGGCCGGGCATGACCTCGACAGTGGCGACGGCCGCCCCATCGCCGAACGTGGGCGATCCGATCTCGACCTCCGCACGTACGTACCCGAGCCCACGCAGGAAGCCCATGACCTCGTCGGCCACGACGGCCGGGGTGGTCCAGATCGCGCGCGGGTCGTCACGGCTGCGCAGCCAGGTGCGGATGTCGTCCTGGAGGGTCGGATCCACACCCGTCACGACGATGCGCGTGTCGGTCCACCGGGTGCCTGGCTCCACCGCCAGCGCCAGCACCTTGTCGGTCCCGTCCTCGACCACGCGTGCGTCGACGCGGGCATCGAGGTATCCCCGCCCGACCAGCGCGTCGCGCGTGATCGACTCCGCCTGCTCCACGAGGAAACCGTCGAACACCTCCTCGCCCCAGGCCCGCTCCAGGCGCGCCAGGGTCCCCGATGCCAGGTCCATGCCCGTCACCTCGATGCGGGTGCGGGGACCGCGGACGACGGTATAGGTGAGCACCACGTCCTCGCCCTCGGTCGTGCGGGCAGCACGGACGTCCGCTTCGAGAAAGCCCTCGTCCTGGAGCGCCCGTTCGAGACGGTCGCGGTCGTCCTGCCACCGGATGAAGTCGAAGCGGTCCCCCGCGCGCAACCGCAGCCGCCGTCGCAGGTCCGCCTCGCCCTCGTCGGCGCCGACCACACGCACCTGGGCCACGTCCGGGCTGCGGCGCACCGCCTCGCGCGGCCGGTCGGCCAGGAGCGGTGTGCCGCCGAAGGACACGTCGTGGCGAAGTTCGTAGGACCTCAGGTTGTCGTCGTCGGAGACCAGCCGGAGCACCAGGCGCCGGGTGGCCAGGTAGTCGATGATCCACGTCTGGGCCGCGCTCTGCCGCAGGCTCTGCGAGACGGTCACGTCGAGGCGCTCGCCGATGCTCTTGCCGAAGGTGACACGGGTCGAGGGGTCGGTCTCCGTCGCCAGGGCGACGGGATCACGGCGAAGCGCCGCCGAGCCGGGGCCGCCGATGCGCAGCACGTCGAGGCCCACGGCGTTCCCTGCCAGACCGAGCACGTCGCCCGACAGGAAGCCCAAAACCTGCTCGCTCACGATGGCCGCCTCGTCACCGGGCACGTCCTCGAGACGGCGGCCGGTCAGCAGGAGCGACGTCAGGTCCGACGGGCCGAGTTCCGGCGTGGTCGTCGAGCGCAGATTGCTTTCGAGCTCCGCCGGCGTGCCGGTCAATGTCAGCACGATCTGTTCGCCGGCCACGTCGGTGCGCGCCTCGAGGTCGAGCGAGGGTTCGATCGCCGTGGGATTCGAGAAGTCCACCGTGCCCCGATCCACGACGAAGGCATTGCGCCCGAAGAACACCTGGCCGCCTTCACGGAGCACGGCGCGCCCGGCCAGCGCGGGCCGGGCCGCGGTGCCAATCACGCGGACGTCCGCGCCGAGTTCGAATCGGCCGTAGTTGTTGTTGACGATGAGATCCTCGTCGGTCACCACGCGCACGTCGAGCGCGATGCGGTCGGCCAGCGTCGGCCCCTCCGTCGGTGACGGCAGGGTCGGGCGTCCCAGCCCGGCGAAGAGTCCCGTGATGAGCGTCACCTGTTCGCGATAGGCGCTCCGGCGGATCGTCACGTCGCCTGAGAGGCGACCCTCCGGCCGCACGTCCCCGGGCTCGCGCACCACGCTGAAGGCCAGGTCGGCGTCCACTTCACTGCGCAACCCGTCGGGCACTTCGAGCGCGGCTTCCCGGACCGTCAGCGTGAGATCGGCCCGCACGCCCCCCTCGTCGCCCAGCATGGCGGTCCCGCCGCCAGTGAGCATGCCGCCATTGAGCGACCCGGTCAGGGACGTGATCTGCGCGCCGGAGCGCGAGACCAGCGCCCGGACGTCCAGGTCCGACACCTGCACCCGCGGATCGGCCAGCGCCACGACCCCGTTCGACACGCGCAGGTCGCCATCGATGCGTGGCGCATCCAGGGTGCCGGTGACCGACAGCCGGGTCTCCAGGCGTCCGGCCGTCGCCACCCCGCTGTCCCGCACGAAGGGGGAGAGCAGCCGCAGGTCCACGACGCCGTTGGCCAGCACGGCCGCCTGCCGATCCTCGAGCCGCACCTGCCCCTGCAGGCCGAGGGTCAGTCCCTCGCCCGTCCACTGCCAGTCGGCCACCCGGGCAAAGCCGTCTTCCGCGATGATGCGGGTCGGCACGACCTGACGGATCGGCAGGTCGGCCACCGCCAGGTCGAGCCGCTCCACTCGAAGCTCTCCCCGCAGGTCCCGGAGGGCCGGCGAGGCGCTCGTGAGCGACAGGGCGAGGTCGAGCCCGCCCTCCACCCCGTCGAGGATGCCCTCACCCACGAACGGGACGAGCACCTGCGGCGAGACCCCGGTGGCCCGGCCCTCCAGCGAGGCAGCCCCGTCGGCGGCCGTCACTGGCGCCGTCCGGTCGAGGATCCACGCGGCAGGCACCCGCCCGGCCACATCGACACGAGCCCCTTCGAACGCCGCTTCCAGTCGGTCGACTTCCGCCCATCCGTCGCGCAGCCGCGCGCGCACCACCACCTCCGAAAGTGGCGGCAGTCCTTCCAGGTTGACCACGGCCGGCCCGGCGTCGAGGTCCACCGCGATCCGCGGCGCATCCAGGGCCCCGGTCACCACCGCCGCCAGTGTCAACGACCCGGTGCCGCCCACCGGCGTCACGGTGGACACCCCGGATGCGGCCACCGCCGCCAGCACGTCTTCCACCGTGCCGCGCACGACCGCCTGCAGGCCAGGGGCTGCGGTGCCGGGCTGGCGTGCGGCAAAGGCCTGGACGTCGCCCGACGCCTCCACGGTGACGCCTTCGGCACGCACGGTCAGCGGGTCCACGTGCAGGGCGCCGTTGTCGTACACCGCCGTCGCGGTGCCCTCGAGCCGCAGCGGCAGGCGCCCGACGAGGGCCTCGAGCTGTTCGATCACGAGCCGGGCGCGACTCGCCCGCCAGTCCGCAGGCGCGATGTCCGCCTCCACGCTCGCCGCGGCAGTGCCTGAGAGCGACACGGGCAGGTCGAGCCCCGCCGTGACGGCCGCCAGGTCCAGCGCCCCGGCACGGACGTCGGCATGGGGCCCCGCCCCGTCGAGCCTCAGCCCGACGTCGAGCCGCCCGAGCGCCACATCGTCCCAGCGGGCATCGGTCAGCACCACCGTGCCCGAGCCCGTCGGCTCGTCGAGTGGGCCCTCTGCGGTGAACGTCCCCTCGACCACCGCCGACGCCGGCAGTTCCGGGGTCGGCGTCACCATCCATCCCGTCAGCGAGGCGGTGCCGGTGACGGTCGATGACGCCAGGTCGAACACCGCCGACGCGCGCAGGGCCCCAGGTCCGGACGCCTGCCCTGCGGACAGGTCGTCGATGAGGAGCTGGTTCCCCTCCCAGCTCGCCCGTGCCGACAGCTGTCGAATCGACTGGCCGGCGACCTCCGCCTCCGGCACGCGCGTGTCGAACACGAGCGCCCGGCGCACGGGCCGGCCGGTGGCGGTGATCTCGGCGAGTGGCACGCGAAGGGAGGGGCTCGTCACGCCCGTGGCCTGCACCGCTGCGTCGACCGCAGGGTCGGTCAGGGATCCCGACAGCCGCACGTCAGCCTGCACCAGACCCATGGCGCTGGCCACGGCGTCGGGGACGGTGTACCCCATCGCGCGCACGGCGGAGAACCAGGCGTCGAGCGCACTCTCGCCGACCGTCACGGTGCCACTCACGGTGCCACTCACCGTGCCGGTTACCGTGTCTGTCGGAGTGCCTGCCGCGGTGCCAGTTGCAGCGGTGGTTGCAGCGCCGGCTACAGCGTTGCGCGCCGGTGGGTCCGGCCGCTCGAGTGTCCCATCCAGTGCCAGCCCCACGGGCGCGACGTCGGCCACGATCGTGTCGCCGCGCACGCGCCACCGGCCGTCGGTCAGCGTGACCGCCACGTTGCCGCCAACGCCCACGCGCGCAGGACCGTTGCCGCGCGAACGCGCCGTGAGGTCGAGAGAGGCCGACCACCCGGCAGGATCCGGTACGCGTCCACTGGCCTCGAGGGTTCCCGACACCGTGGCGGAAGGCGTGACTGCCGCGCCTGGCGCCGCCACGCGCACGGCCTCGGCCACGTCGAGATCTGTGATCTGCGCCGACACGGTCGTGGTGGCCGTCGCGTCGAATGGAATCGTGGCCGAACCGTCCACCCGACCGCCAGCCAGCGTGAACGACACGCGCTCCATGTCGAGCGACGCGGTCGTCACCGTGGTGGACGCCTCCACGTCCGCGAGCGTCACCCCGTGCCACTCGAGCCTCGGGCTGCGCACGGCGAGTGTGGCGACGGGCGCCCCGAGCGGGCCCGACAGCTCCCCGTCGGCCGCGATCGTTCCCGATGGCGCGGGGTCGAGCTGCAGCAGGTTCGGGAGCGACCCGAGCACCGCATCGAGACTGACCGTGAGCGCGATGTCGGGCTCGGCCTCGAGCACGCCCAGCTCGCCGTCGAATACCGCCATCCGACGCGAGGACTCCTGGTGTCGCTGCCG
>JABFRY010000358.1 GCA_013140955.1 Acidobacteriota bacterium | reverse complement strand
TCCGAGCGCCGGCCGCCTGGCCTGACCGGGCTTACGCGTCCGAGGCCCGCCGCGGCCGCCGGCTTCCGGCGAGATCGGCAAAGGTGTCGTACCCGCCCCAGGCCGTCTCACCGGAGCGCATCGCCGTGTTGAGGAACGTCGCCAGCGGCGCCACCGCCCTGAACGTCTCGAGCAGCCAGTCGTAGAAGTCCGGACCCGTCACGTCCTCCGGCGGCAGCTCCCGACTGGCGAGGAACTGCTTGAACCGCAGGTGCTCGGCCGCGGGGTGATCGGCCGGGTAGCCGCGGGGCACCCGCGTGAGACGTTCACCCTGCAGTTCCCCGACCACCCCTCTGAACCGGGCCGAGGTGACGAGCGTGCGCAGCTGCCGTGGGTGCTCGGCGATGTGGGCACGCAGGGCCTGGAGACCCTGTGTGGAGGGACGATACAGCCCGCCCCCGGCCCAGGCGCCGGTCCGCGACACCTGGAAGTACAGGCCCGCCCCTTCGTGTCGGCCGAACCCACGCGCCGGCAGCAGGGCGGCGATATGCGTCTTGAGGGGCGACTTGTCCTCGCTGAACCTGGTGTCGCGGTAGATGCGGTACAGCGACACTTTGGGATCGACGATCGACTCGGGCGAGAACCGGGGAACGTCCTGGGCCAGACGTGCCAGCACGGCCAGCATCGGTTCGCGGACATGCCGTTCGTAGTCTTCGCGGTGCGCCCGGAACCATTCACGGTCGTTGTGGCGCGCGAGCGACCGCAGAAACGAGAGCGTGCGGGGGGTGAACACGGTGGTTCCCGTCAGGCCCGCGCGGCCGCCGCCATTCGTTCCTGCATCTGCCGGGTGAGGTGCGGCACCTGACCAAGCATCCGCAGCATCAGCATCAGCTGACCGCGGTGGTGCATCTCGTGCTCTTTCACGCCCAGCAACATCTCGAACCGGCTCTTGGCGGACGGCTGCGCGCCCGGGGGCATGCCCACCGGTTCCGACAGGAACGCATCGCCCAGGCCGTCGAGCCAGCTCGCGAACTCGGCGCCCCGCGACTCGAGCAGCGCGAGAAGTTCCGGCTTGCTGCGCACGACCTGCTCCTCGGCGATGAGGCGCCCGACGAGCGCGGGGAAGTCGAGGCCCTCGAGCGTGGACAGGCCCGAGCCGTGCACCGTGCGAGCGAAGTCGTCGAGAAACGCGATGTGCGTGAGGAGCCGTCGCACGCTGCGCGTGCCATCGGCCGCGACGAAGTCGTAGTGCTCCTCCGGGATCTCTCCTGCAATCGTGAGCGTGTTGCCGCGGACGGTCCTGAACGCGTGCGCAAGCTCCCTGCCGCCGTATCCCATGCGTCTGCTCTCCTGGATGATGAACGTGACGATGCCCCAGAGACGTTCGAGAACCGGTTCGCCTCACGCACCGTGCGGCTGAGTGCCGCACACGAGAAGCCGTCGGTCCAGGGGAGCCGGCATTCTACCCCGGCGCGCATCGGACGATCGCGCTGGCGCTTGCTCCCCGAGGGCGGGCCGGTAAGATGGTGCGCGGAGAACACGACTTGGCCGCATCCAGGAAAGCCGCTACCGCCCCTTCGTTGTTCGATGCCGATTCCGGCGGCCCGCCGCAGGGCCCCGGGTCGGGCCCGCCCGCCGGTGGAGATCCAGACAGCGTCCCGCTCCACGAGGCCGCGCAGAGCCGCTACCTGAACTACGCGCTCTCGGTCATCACGTCGCGCGCGCTGCCCGATGTGCGCGATGGCCTCAAGCCCGTGCAGCGCCGCATCCTGTACACGATGTGGCAGCAGAACCTGACCGCCGACGTGAAGCACCGCAAGTGCGCGAAGGTGGTCGGCGACGTGATGGGCAGCTATCACCCCCACGGTGATGCCGCGCTCTACGAGACGCTCGTCCGGATGGCGCAGCCCTTCTCCCTGCGCTATCCGCTCGTCGAGGGCTCGGGCAACTTCGGCTCGCTCGACGGCGATTCGGCCGCGGCGATGCGCTACACGGAGTGCCGGCTCGCACGCCTGTCCGACGAAGTCCTCGGCGAAATCGAACAGCGGACGGTGCCCTTCCGGCCCAACTACGACGGGACCAGGACCGAACCGGTCGTGCTGCCCGCGCGGGTGCCCAATCTGCTCATCAACGGCGCCACGGGCATCGCCGTGGGCATGGCCACCAATATCCCTCCGCACCACCTGGGAGAGATCTGCACCGCGCTGGTGAAGCTGCTCGACAACCCCGACCTGAGCACCGTGCAGCTGTGTCGCTACGTCAAGGGCCCTGATTTCCCGACGGGTGGGCAACTGCTCAACACCGCGGACGAGATCAGGGAGATCTACCGGACCGGCTCCGGGTCCCTCCGGTTGCGGGCCACCTGGGAGGAGGGGCCGCAGACGCGCGCCAGCCGGACGCTGTATGTCACGAGCATTCCCTACACCGTCAACAAGGCCACGCTCGTGGAGCGCATCGCCGACGTCGTGCTCGCGCGCAAGCTGCCGCCGCTGCTCGACGTCAAGGACGTGTCGACCGACGACGTCCGCATTGCGCTCGAGATCAAGAAGGACGCGGATCCGGGCATGGTGATGGCGTACCTGTTCCGGAACACGCCGCTGCAGATCACCTTCGCGGTGAACCTGACCTGCCTCATTCCCACCGAGAACGCCGACGTGGGCCGCCCCGAGCGGCTCGACCTGAAGGCGATCCTGTGGCACTTCCTGCACTTTCGCCTGGAGGTGGTCACCGCCCGCCTCGAGCACGAGCTCGAGGCTTTGCGTCGCAGGATCCACGTGCTCGAGGGGTTCGAGAAGGTCTTCGACGCCCTCGACGAGATCCTCCGGATCATCCGTGCCTCGGACGGGAAGTCGGACGCGGCCGAGCAGATCATCGGGCGCTTCGCGCTCGACGCCGAGCAGGCCGACGCCATCCTCGAACTGAAGCTGTATCGACTCGCGCGGCTCGAGATCCTGGTCATTCAGAAGGAGCTCGCCGACCGGCGGCAGCGGGCCCTCGCCATCGAGGGCCTGCTCGGCAACGAAGAAGGACGCTGGCGCATCGTGCGCGACGAAATCGAGCTGGTCCAGCGCACGTACTCCGGCAAGGCCGATCCCCGGCGCACGTTGCTCGAGGCCGTCGAGGACGTGCCGTACTCGGAGCAGGACTTCATCGTCGAGGAGGACAACGTCGTCATCGTGTCGCGGGACGGCTGGGTGAAACGGCAGAAGGAAGTGCGCGACCTGTCCACGACCCGGCTCCGGGAGGGTGATGCCGTCCTGGCCGTGGTGTCCGGGAGCACGCGCGCCACCGCTGTCTTCTTCTCGAACTTCGGCACGGCGTACACGGCGCGGATCACCGATATCCCGGCCTCGACTGGCTACGGGGAACCGGTGCAGAAACTCTTCAAGCTGCGGGACGGCGAGCGCGTGGTCGCCGCCCTCAGTCTCGACCCCCGGGTGGCAGGCGCCATCGAGGCCAGGAAGGAAGGAGAGGCCCCGCCGGTACACGGGCTCGCCGTGACGAGCGACGGGTACAGCCTCCGCTTCGGGTTCGATGCGCTCGTCGAGCCCAGCACGAGGGCCGGCCGGCGGTTCGCGCGTCCCTCCGACGGCTCGGAGGTCGTCGGCGTCAGCCGTGTGGACGGCTCGGAGACGGTGATCGCCGTGACCCAGACGGCCAGGGCCATGCTGTGCCCGGTCGCGGAGGTCAACTTCCTGTCAGGCCCCGGCAAGGGCGTGATCCTCATCAAGCTGACCGGTGACGACCGCGTGCTGGGATTCATCGCGTCGACGGGAGACCGCGACCTGCTCCGGGTCGAGACCAGCCGGGGCGCCGAGCAGACGGTGAGCACGGCGAAGTACGAGGTGACGGGTCGGGGTGGCCGCGGGCGCGAACTCCTGCAGCGTGGCCAGTTCACCAGGATCCTGCCGCCGGAGGTGGAGACGCCGGCGCCGCTTCCCGAAGCCTGATGTCCCCTCTGGCAGGTCCGGCGTATACTGAATCCACCTCTTCGCGGGCCTCGATTCTGTCACTGACGTGCGGCTCCTGTCCGGAGCCTGCAGATCGACCTGCCCACGACTTACCAGCCTACCGTTGAAACGGTCCGGGCCGAGGCCCGGCGGGAAGCACATGAACGTCACAGACACACGCAGCACGCGCATCGCGGTCTTCATCGACTTCGACAACGTCGAGATAGGCGTGAAGACCACGATTGGCGGCCAGTTCGACATCGGGCTCGTGCTCGAGGCCATCAAGGAGCGCGGCGAGATCGTCACCAAGATTGCTTACAGCGACTGGAAGCGGGCGGGCGACTACAGCCGGCTCCTCACCCAGCACGCCATCCGCATGGTGCAGCGCAACCTGACGCCGGGCGGTGACAAGAACGGCGCGGACATCACGATGGCGCTCGATGCCCTCGAGATGGCCTTCACCCACGACCACATCAACGCCTTCGTCATCGTCGGTGGAGACAGCGACTTCATCTCCCTCGTGGAGAAGTTGAAGCAGTACGGGCGCAAGGTGATCGTGGTCGGCGGGCGACAGTTCACCAGCGCGACGATGCAGAAGAACTGCCACGAGTTCATCGCCTACGAGAACCTCGTGGGGAGCAGCCGCGGCGGTCGGAGCGCTGAGCGCGGAGGCCGGCCGGCCAGTGGAGGGGCGCAGATCGCGCAGGCCCTGCCGCTCGTCCGCCGCGCTCTCAAGGTGCTCTCCGAACGGGAGGTCACGCCGCAGCTCGGGCTGCTCAAGAGCACGCTCCTGCAGCTGGACTCCACGTTCTCCGAGCGCAACTACGGCGCCAGCAGCTTCCGCGACTTCATGGAAAAGGTCGCCGAGACCGGCGCCGTGACGCTCAAGCAGGCAGGCCGCAGCATGCTGGTCGAGCAGCATGCTGCGGCCTGCCTGCTTGAGCGTCACGGCGCCGGTCTCGGC
>JABFRY010000007.1 GCA_013140955.1 Acidobacteriota bacterium | reverse complement strand
TGCCCTGATCGGGCTCGGGGGTGCGGCGGCCGGTGCATTCGGGTTCGCGGATATCGCACGGAACCAGCCCACCGCCGAGATCTACGCGCACGAGCAGGTGCTGGTCCGCCTCTCGTCGGCCGATGCGGTGCCCACCGAGGCCTGGCCCACCACCACGTTCACCGGCGAGGCGAAGGACCTGTTCTTCAACGGCGAGGCGCAGCGCGTGCTGCACGTACCGAACGCGCATTCCGACGGGGACGTGGTGGTCTTCTTCCGGCGGTCCGATGTCGTGGTGACCGGGGAACTCTTCGATGCCACCGCGTACCCGCGGATCGATCGCGCTCGCGGCGGCACCCTGCAGGGCGTGATCGACGGTCTCAACCTGGTCCTCGACCTCGCCGTCCCCGCCTCGTGGCAGGAAGGCGGCACCCTGGTCGTTCCGGCGCGCGGACGGCTGGGCGACGAGGCCGACGTCGTCGAGTACCGCGACATGCTCACCATCGTGCGCGACCGGATCGCCGCGCTGGTGGCCGAGGGCCGGTCGCTGGCCGAGGTGCAGGCGGCCAGACCGACGCGGGAATACGACGCGCGCTACGGGTCGACGACCGGTTCGTGGACCACCGCGATGTTCGTCGAGGCCGCCTACCGGAGCCTGGCTCCCGCCCGCTGAGCACGACGGGTGAGTGCGACGGGCGCCCGGTTGGGCGTCCGGCTGCCCCACACAACGGTCGAGGTGGCGCGGTCGCGGTTGGATCGCGCGCGCGGCTGCACTACACTGCGCCCCTCGATCCGCCGTGCCACACCTCGAGGAGGACGCCGATGACGACCGTCCGACAGCTGCTCGATGGGAAGCCGCACCGCCTGCTCTCCGTCTCCCCCACTGCAACCGTCTATACCGCGCTCGAACGCATGGCCGACTACGACGTCGGGGCGCTGGTGGTCCTCAGCGAGGGCCATCTCGTGGGCATCTTCTCCGAGCGCGACTACGCGCGGCGGGGCATCCTGACCGGCAAGATGTCGAGGGAGACGCTGGTCGAGGAACTCATGACCGACCGCGTCCTGTGCGTCCACCCGGGGGAGACCATCGCCGGGTGCATGTCGTTGATGACGCAGGGTCGCGTTCGCCACCTGCCGGTCATCGACCACGGAGACCTGGTGGGGCTGGTCTCGATCGGTGACGTGGTCAAGGCACTGATTTCGGACCAGCAGTTCGTGATCACGCAGCTGGAGCGCTACATCCACTCGCCGGGCGTCGTCTGGAACTGAGGCGGCGCGCGGCCCCACGCCGCGGCCGCCCTCGAAGATCCGGATCAGTGCACGCGGGGCGGACGCAGGAGGAGTGCGTCCTCGCGCAGCTCGATGGCGAGCCGCGCCTGTCGTGCCTGCCACAAGGCGAAGTGCTGGGCCATCGCGTCCATCACACGCGCATGCGCCGGCCGCTGCGTCTGGCGTGCAGCGGCGGCGAAGAACTGTGCGCCCAGTGAGGCGTACCAGCCGATGTTGTGTCGGGCGCGCAACTGGTGGCCGAAGAAGCCCGTGAGCAGGAGACACTGCGCCCCGGCCGCTTCCATGAGGGCAGGGTCGGCGTGCTGGCTCTGGTCCAGCACGTAGACGTCGAACACGGTCGACAGGCTGGCCGGTGTGGGCGGAAAGTCCGACGCGGAGGCGACCGACGTGGTGGCGAAGTGCGCGAGCACGCTCGCGTTGTAGAGCAGCTCGGAGGCCGACGCGTCCTCCTGCTCGGTGACGTCACGAAGCCGCTCGAAGAAGAAGCGGAGCGTCTGCGCAGACGTCACGCCCAGCAGTTCTCCCCACTCGCTCATGGCTCGCCTCCTTGTCCGCTGAATCGGCGCTGGGTGCCGCGGCTTCAGGCCCCCCGGGCACCGTGGCGATCTGGTGCGTGCGGTGCGAGTTCCGTGCCGTTGCGAAAGGGCACACTGCCCGGGTGCGAACGGCGTGGCGGCGGACGGGCCGACCCGACGCTCCACGGTTTGCCGTCGGGAGAGGACGGCAGCGGGCGGGACGCGCTCAGGCGTGGCGGGCCGGGCGCACGAGCAGGCCGTTCAGCAGCCAGCTCACCACGCTGACCACGATGGCGCCGAGCAGCGCCGAGCCCAGGCCGGCAATGTCGAAGCCTGGCACCACGGCCGCCACCAGCCCGAGACAGGCGGCGTTGACGACGAAGATGAACAGGCCGAGAGTCAGCAGCGTGAGCGGCAGCGTCAGCAGCAGCAGCACGATCCTGATGGACACGTTCACGACGCCCAGGATGATGCCCGCCACGATGGCCGCGAACGGGCCACTGAGCGTCACGCCGGGAACCAGCGAGGCCGCCACGATGATGGCCACGCCGTTCAGGAGCAGTCTGGCAAGGAACGGCATGTCGGCTACTCCACGATGCGGCCTTCGGCGAGGAATCGCCGATAGTCGCTCAGCTCCTGCGAACGGTGCACCACGGGCGCACCAGAGCCCCGTACGACCGTGAGGCTCTCGATCGAGGCCGGCAGGAGCACCACTTCATCGGGATCGGTGAACCGCACCCGGCGATACCGGATGGACGTATCCGCGCGCTCGACCACCATCCGCGCCGCGCGCCGGCCCCGTGCGCGCTCCCGCGGCTCCTCGACCTCGAACTGTCCGTCCAGGCGCTCGTCGAAGCGGAGCACGTCGAAGGTGGACCCGTCGAGCCACAGCCGTCCGGAGGTATGGCCCGGGAGCGAGACCGAGACGCAGTCACCGCGCCAGGTCACGTCCACCGCGCCGGCACGGATATCACGGTAGGTGAGCACGATGGTGCCGTCGGCCGGTCGCTCGTCGTCGAACGCGAACGCGTAGTCCGGCTGCTGCTCGGGCAGCAGCATCGTGAGTGGCTCGCCCGCCAGGGTCCGGAGATCGAGGCAAGCCTGCTCATCGGCCGGCCGCGGTGGGCGGCCGTTGACACGGCGCAACTCCCTGGAGACCTGCGCGCCGTCGGCGGCGCCGGGCTCCCAGTCGAGCCGCACGTCGTACTCGAGCTGGCGTGCACGGCCAATGGGGTTGAGGTCCTGCCGCATCGAGTGGATGAGGACGACCTCCCGGGCCATGAGGCTCCGGGCTCGTTCGAAGTAGGCCTGCACGCGCTCGGCCGCCCGGTCGAGCACCTCGCCCAACCCGGGCCGTGCCGTCTGCTGGGACGCAGCCGGGCGGGCGGTGAGCAGGACACCGGTCAGCGAGACGATCGCAAGGACCAGAACTCTACGCATGGTGACGATGCATCCTGACCACGCCGGACGATCCCGGGCGCAGCCCGAGGACCCGTGACCGTCCCATGGTATGACGGACCGGCCCCCGTCCGCTCGTCGTGCCGGCACCGACACGGTCAGCGCTCCCGCGCACGCGTCCGACAGGGTTAGGATGGAGGCCCATCGGGCCCGAATCATGGAGGGCGCCCGGATTCGATACCAGCATGATCACCATCACACACATTCTCTGTCCGGTCGACTTCTCGGAGTGCTCGAGGCGCGCACTCGATCAGGCCTCCACGCTGGCACGGTGGTACGACGCGCGGGTGACCGTGCTTCACGTCTATCCGCCCCCGCCGATCACCGCGGCGGCGACATTCGAAGTCGGCGGCCCAGGCACGCCGGTGCCCGTCCCGGATGTCGATCTCGCGGCGCTCGAGGCGGAGGTGCGGGCCTTCATGGGCGAGGCCTTCGCAGGCGTCGCGGTGGAGGTGCGGCTGCGGACGGCGCCCTCGGCGCACCGGGAGATTCTCGACGTCGTGTCAGCCCTCGACATCGACCTGCTGGTCATGGGCAGCCACGGCCGAACCGGCTTCGAGCGGCTGTTCCTGGGCTCGGTGGCCGAGAAGGTCCTGCGCTCGGCGACGTGCCCCGTGATGATCGTGCCGGCGCACGGCGAGGGCCATCCGGCCCGCGCGCTCACGACCAGCGGTCACGTGCTGTGTCCCGTGGACTTCTCGGACGGGTCACTCGCGGCGCTGGAGTACGCACTCTCGCTGGCCGAGGAGGGCGATGCCACGCTGACGCTGCTCCACGTGATTCCGATCCCGCCCGAACTGGCGGCGCACTTCCCGCGCGCCGCCGACGTGGATCGGGTCCGGGCCGAAGCGGAAGCCGACGCCCTGCGACAGCTCCGCGCGCTGGTGCCCGAGACGGCGCGGCAGTATTGCACGGTGGAATCCCGGGCCGTCATCGGCAGCCCCGCCCACGAGATCGAGCGCGAAGCGGCCGGGCGACCGGCAGACCTCATCGTGATGGGCGTGCAGGGCCGGGGCACGCTCGACCGCCTGGTCTTCGGCTCCACCACGGAGCGCGTGGTGCGCGGGGCCCGCTGTCCCGTGCTGGTCCTGCGTGCGCGATGACCCCCGGCTCGGCACCCACGAGCCTGCGCCAGTGCGGCACTGGGGACGCGACGCTGCGGAGGCAGGGCCCTGACGACCGCGCCGGATGACCGTCGCGGACACGCGCAGCCAGGCCGCGGCGTCATCCGCAACGCCGTCGCAGGCTTCGGCGGGCGTTTCGCCACGCTGGCGGTCGGCATGCTCATGGCGCCCTACCTGCTGGACCGGCTGGGCACCGATCGTTTCGCGGTGTGGGCACTGGTGTCGGTGGTGACCGGCAGTCTCGGGCTGCTCGACGTGAGCGTGCGGGTGCCGCTCATCAAGTTTCTCGCCGAAGGCGATGCGGCGCGGCAGTCGGCCATCGCCACCAACGGTCTGGTCTTCCTGCTCCTCGTGGCGGGTGTCATGGCGGCGCTGTTCGGGGCCGCGAGCGGATACGTGACGGGCTGGCTGGCTGTGCCGCTTCCGCTCCAGGCGGAAGCGACGCTGGCGTTCGGCCTCGGGGTGGCCGGACTCGCCGTGGGCACCGCGCTCTCGCTCTTCCCGGCCATCTGCGATGCCCACCAGCGGATGGACGTGACCAA
>JABFRY010000196.1 GCA_013140955.1 Acidobacteriota bacterium | reverse complement strand
GCCGGCGGTGCCGTGCGGGCGATGCCTTCGCGCGCCGCGCCGCGCACGACGTGGCGGGCGCGGCCACGGGCCTGCACCTTGGCCTCGAGATGTTCGCAGACGAGCACGCCGCGCGGTTGTCCGACGACGGCGCCGCCGAACTGTCCGAGCTGCGCCAGCAGGCCAGACTGATGCTGCGGCTGGTCGACGCGCTGACGCGCCAGCATCGAGCCTCGCGCAAGGAACTTGCGCCGCAGGCGACCTCATTGACCGACGCCGTGGACGCGGCCCGGCAGTCGGACCGCCTGTTCGATCTGGCGCTCGATGTCGAGGGCCCGGCGGCTGGATTGGACGTGCTGGTCGACCGCGAGCTCCTGTGTCTCATGCTGGAGGATCTGCTGCGCCTGGCCGCGCGGCGCCGGCATGCGCAGGCGACGTTCCGCGAGAGCCCGGTTGGGACCCGGCCGCTTCCGCCTGGATACCGCGGCCTGGAACTGCAGCTCTCGCCCGCCCCCCCTGGTCCGATGCCCCGCGTCTCCATCGACGAGGAAGCCGAAGCGCTCGCTCTGGCTTCGGCGGTCGTGGCACGGCATGGCGGCGAGTTGCTCGTGGACACGCGTGACGGCCACGCGCAGGTGGTCCGCTTCACCCTGCCAGGAGTCACGGCGCCATGAGAGCGCTGGTCGTCGACGACGATCCCGCGATCCGCAACTTCCTCAGGCGCATCCTGGTGAAGGACTTCGGATACGCCGTGGTCGAGGCCCAGAACGGTGTCGAGGCCCTCGAGTGCCTCGATCGTCACAGCTTCGACGTGGCCTTCGTGGACCTGCACATGCCGATCGTGGACGGCGTCGAGCTGCTGCAGGAGATCCGGCGCTCGAAGAAGCACGACACGCTGGCCATCGTCGTCATGACCGCCGTGCGCGACGAACGCGTCGTGAAGGACATCATCGAGCTGGGCGTGCTCGACTTCCTGGCCAAGACCGGCGAGGTGGATCAGCTGCGAACCCGTCTCTCCCGGCTGCTGCTGTCCGGCACTGCCCGTCGTCGCGCACAGGCCGTCCAGACCGACGACGGGGCGCGCGTGCGTCGCATTCTCGACGGTCAGTCGTCGGTGCTGGTCGTGGATCGCGACAGCGACTTCCGCCACTTCTGCATGAACGTGTTCCAGGCCAAGTGCCGCGTGGGCGTCGCGGACTCGGCGGCCGAGGTGCTCAAGACCCGCTTGAAGTCGTTGCCGGACCTGGTCCTGATCGGGACCGACGTGGGCACCGTCAGCCCGGAGTTCTTCGCCCGCAAGCTCCGCGAGGCGGACCCGGCCGGCAACACGATGATCGTGGCCTCGGTCTCGAAGGACCGCGTGGAGGAGGCGCGGGCCGTCGGCGTGTTCGACGCCGTCGTCTACCGGTCGTTCGTGCCGGAGACCTACATGGCGCAGTTCAGGGAGATCTTCGCGCAGCCGACCGCGCTCGTGCACGCCCTCAATGCCGTGCCCAGTCTGCGGCTCGAACTGATCAGCAGCGTGGAGCAGGTGATCGGGATGATGCTCCAGGCGGAGGTCGCGCTCGTCGAGTCGGCCGCCGAGTGCGCGGAGGGGTCTGGCGCCCGTGTCCGCATCGAGCTGACCGGGCTCGACATGGCGTTGCAGCTCACGGTGCGGACGACGCTCGCGCGCGGGGCCGGCCTGGCGCAGCAGATGCTGATGCTCGAGGCCGATGCCGTGACGCTCGACGACGTGACCGCCGTGTTGCAGGAGCTGGCCAACATGGTGGGCGGACGGATCCAGGACAAGCTGGTCGGCTCCGGCGTTCCGGCCCGCATGGGTCTTCCTGTGTGCGACGCGATGGGACCCGAACCCATGCCCCGCGCAGAAGAGGGCATCGGCGTGACGCTGTCGGTCGCGCACGAGGGCGGGGCCGTCAGCGAGCTGGTGGTCGTGCTGGGCGCCGCCGCCCAACTGGAAGCCGCGCAGTCGGCCGCATGACGCCCCCAGGAGCGTGGCCGCAACTGGCTGTAGGACAACATCCTACGGTCATACGCCGTAAAGGCGGCTGGCGCGCGGGCCGATTTCGAATACGAGAGGGTACCCTGAGCATCGTCGACCTGAATGCGCGCAGACGCCGTCCCCGGCCGGTGCCCGGACGGGAGTCCCCGTGTCCGCGGTGTGCGGCCGGGGAGCGCTTCGTCCGGCACATGTCCCACGACGTGGCGGGTGCGGCCGCGAGCCTGCAGCTCAGCCTGGAACTGTTCGGCGAGGACCAGGCTGGGGACCTGCCAGCCGCGCACCGCGAGCGCTTCGACGACATCCTCCAGTACATGCGCCGTTTCAGCGGGATGCTCGAGGCCCTGAAGCGACAGTACCGCGCCTCACGTATCGATGTAGTGTCGGGTCCGGTCGAGATGGCGCGTTCGGCGCACGGCCTGACGGAAGACCACACGTCTGGGGCCTCACCCGTGGTGCGGGTCGCCACGGGTTGCCCACGCGTGCGCGCCGACGGAGCGCTCGTCGCCATGCTCCTCGAAGAACTCGTGCAGGCGGCTGGCCCGGTGCCAGCTGGCGAGACGGGCCTCGTGCTGGACTACGTCGTGCGCTCGGGGGCGGACGGTGTGGCCGTCGTCGAGTTCGAGGCCGCGCCCGGCGGCATCCGTGCCGTGGCAGGTGGATCGGCATCTGACGGGGACTGGTCGGAGCCGCTCCTGCGGAGCGGCCAGGGCGGGGACCCGTCCACCGCCCGCATCCTTTTGGAGCGGATGGGCGGCCGTCTCTGGACCGCAGACGGTCCATCCGGCGTCCGGCACGTGCACTTCACCCTGCCCCTGTGGGAGGACGCATGATCGCGCTGACCGTCGACGACGATCCCGCCATGCGCAACTTCCTCCGGCGCATCCTGGTGAAGGACTTCGGCTACAACGTGGTGGAGGCCGAGAACGGCCTCCAGGCGCTGGGGCACCTGGAGAAGCAGTCGTTCGACGTCGCCTTCGTGGATCTCTTCATGCCGATCATCGACGGCGTGGAACTGCTCCGCGAGCTGCGCTCGACACCGAGGCACGACGCCATGGCCGTCATCGTGCTCACCGCGATGCGCGATGAGAAGGTGGTACGCGACGTGCTCCAGCTGGGGGTGGACGGGTTCCTCGTGAAGTCCGGCGAGGTGGACCGGATGCGGGCGCGCCTGTCGCGGCTGCTCATGGCCGGCACCGGCAGCACCGGGCAGGCGCCGAAGCCGCTGACGAGGGACTCCGCGGTCCTGGTGGTGGACCAGGACGAGGACTTCCGCCACTTCTGCATGGACGTCTTCAGCCCCCGGTGCCGCGTGGCGGCCACGGACTCGGCGGCGGAGGTGCTGATGGCGGGGCAGGGCGTGCCGCCAGACCTCATCCTCATCGGGGAGGACGTGGGGGTCATCCGTCCGGAGTTCATGGCGCGCAAGCTCCGCGACCTCTGCCCTCCCACAAGCACGCGGCTGGTCGCCGCCGTGCAGCGGGACCACGTCCGTGCGGTGAAGATCACCGGCCTGTACGACCACGTCGTCTCGCGGTCGTTCGTGCCGGACGTCTTCCTCGCCCAGTTCGCCTCGATGTTCGAGCAGACCAACGCCATGCAGCACGTGCTCGCCGTCATGCCGAGCCTGCGGAGCGAGCTGGCCAAGAGCATCGAGCAGGTGATGGGGGTGATGGTGCAGGCGGAGGCGTGGGCCGTGGCCTCGCCGGAGGAGCACCCGGACGGCACGGTCGCCCACGTGCCCCTCGACGTGCCCGAGCGCGGCGAAGCCTTGCGGCTCACCATCAGGATTCCCCAGGCCACCGGCATGCTCCTGGCCGAGCGCATCACGGGTTCCGCCCCCGCCGACATCACGACGGAGGATGTCGCGTCGGTCCTGCAGGAGATCGCCAACATCGCGGGCGGCCGTCTCCAGGCCAAGCTTGCGTCGGCGGGATGCGTGGCCAGGCTTGGCCTTCCGGTGTGTCAGGCGGTCGGCGCCGAGTCCGTCGTGGCAGACGGAGACTCCACCGTGAGCGCGAACCTCGAGCTCGCGGTCGCGGGCCAGACGGGCAGCATCTGGGTCGCGCTCTCCAGCGACGACGACGCCGGCGGGCAAAGAGCGGTCGCCTGACGGCACCGCCGCGCGTCGGCATTCGCGAGCCCGCGATGGTCCGTCGGCTCGTTGCCTGACATCCGGTCTTCACGCGGGCGACTGGTGTGGTCCGCCGTACGGGTCGTCGCTCCTCTCGTTCATCTGCTGGACCTGTACGTCCGCGAGGCACCGGAACGCCTGTATCGGGTCGGATCTCGCGCACGCCGTTCCCTGCCGATCGCCACGACGGGCCCGCGTGCCTGCGGCCCTCAAGCGTTCCTCCCCGCCGCCGATTACGGCCTGGGTACCGGTCTCGGAGTGGCGCGTACCCGAAACGGAGCAGGAATGTCCCATCAGATCTGTAATCGCACAGGGTATGCCCACGGGCTGGTCGTTGCGCTTCTGACCACGGCACTGGGTACGTCGTCAGCCATGGCGGGTCAACTCGCCGACGTCGCGCCGTCGCCACTCGGGGTTCTTCCCGCGTCGGCCGCCATACTGCAGGCTGCGCAGGAGGGCACGCCGCCAGCCGCCGAGACGCCCGCCATCTCATTGTCGGATCTCAGAAGCCGCCTGGCCGAGCGTGGCGTGGACGTGGCGATGTCCTACGTCGTCGACTGGTCGCGTGTGCCCGTTGGCGCCGGGCGCGCGGACATGATCGGCCGGGGCCTGATGGACTCGTCGGCGACCGTGGACCTCGAGCGCCTGGCCGGCGTCCCCGGCGCGACGGCCTTCGTGCAGCACCAATGGAAGGGGGGCGGTGACGGATCGAGCGCCCTCGGCATCTATCAGTCCTTCTCGAACATCGATGCCGACGACTTCCAGCGCGTCTATGAGGTCTGGTACGAGCAGCGCCTTTCCGCCGACCGTGTGCGGATCAAGGTCGGCCAGGTGGATGCCAACAGCGAGTTCGCGGCGGTCGATGGCGCGGGCGACTTCATCAATGCCTCCATGGGCTTCAGTCCCACCGTGTTCCTGCTGCCGACGTATCCCTATCCAGCGCCATCGGTGAACGTGTTCGTCAGTCCCACTGCCCATCTGTCGGTCGGTGCGGGCGTGTACGGATCGCAGTCGGCCGCCGCGCGTTGGCGTCAGCCGTTCGTCATCGCCCAGGCGACCGGATCCTGGAGCCTGTCCGAGGGGAGGGATGGCTACCTGCGTCTTGGCACCTGGCAGCAGGACCAGGTGGTGGAGGATGGTCCCGCGCGTCCGTCAGCAGGACACTACGTGGTCGCCGAGCAGGCCCTGTGGCGCCTGGCGGATGGCGCGAGCCACCTGCGGGTGTTCGGGCAACTCGGTGTGACCGGTGCGGTGACCGAGGGTGCCGACCGGCACCTGGGCGGCGGTCTCTTGTGGAGTGGTCTCGGCCGGTTCCGCCCCGGTGACGCCGTCGGATTCGGGGCGACGCTCGCACGTATGGGCGAGGCAGCCGAGCATCCCGGCGTGTCGGAGCTGGCGATGGGACCGTTCGTGCGGATGGCTCTCGCCGAGTGGTTCGTGCTGACACCGGATGTGCAGCTGGTGCGCCATGCGGGCGGCGATCCCGACGCCGGAACCCGGGCGGTGGCGACCCTCAGGCTCTCGGCGACGTTCTGAGGCTTCCGCCGATCGCCCTCACGATACACACCCCTGCCGGGCCGCACGGCGGCCGGCAGGGAGGGCACCCGCGGTCTCTGGTCACGCGAGCCGGACGTCGACGCGGTGGGCCGGCAGGCCTGCGCGTGCGCCTGGAGGGTGTGTGGTTCCGCGCCGTCCAGCCGCAGCGTCGCGGGACGGCGAGGGAAGCCGCCGTCGTACCGGTCCGGGCGAGGACCGCGATGGACGAGCGCGCAGGCTGGGGGTGTGGCTGAGGCGATGTCCCGTGCGGTGTCGTGCCGGTCAGCTCGCGCGTGAGTGCGCCAGCTGACCGAAGGCCCCGAGCATCAACTGCGGCATCGCGAGCAGGGAGGTCACGTGGACGGCCCCGCCTCGGGCGATGGCCTCCTTGGGCATGCCAAAGACGACGCAGGAGCTCTCATCCTCGGCAATGGTGATGGCCCCGCTCTGCCGAAGCGCCACCATGCCATCGGCGCCGTCGGCGCCCATGCCCGTGAGCAGCGCCGCAACGGTCGGCACGCCCATCAGGCGTGCCACGGACGCGAAGAGCACGTCGACCGCAGGGCGCTGATGATGCACCTGAGGCCCCTGCGTGAGGCGTGCAGACAAGCGAATCCCCTGTCGCTCGATCACCATGTGGTGATCGCCTGGCGCGACGAGCACGCTGCCGCGTTCCACCGGATCGCCGTTTTCGGCCTCCTTCACCCGCATCGGGCAGACCGTATTGAGCCGGTCCGCGAAGGCCTTGGTGAAACCGGCAGGCATGTGCTGAACGATGACGATGGGTGGCAGGTCGGCGGGCAGGCGCGTGAGCAGCGCCTCGATGGCCTGCGTGCCGCCCGTCGAAGCCCCGATCGCGATGAGGCCCTTTGCATCCTTGCCCTGCCTGACGAGCGTGGGGCCGGTCCGATCCTCCGCCGGGGTCTGACGCGGTACTGTCGCGGCGAGTCGGACGCGCGGACTGGCCCTGAAGGCCCGGATGCGCTGCTTGAGGCGTTCGGTGACCTGACCGACCGACTGGGGACCGCCCGGTTTCGCAATGACGTCGATGGCGCCCAACCGCAAGGCCTCGACGCTGGCTGCGGACCCGGTCTGGGTCAACGAGCTGATGACGATCGCGGGGATGGGGTGGTGAGCCATCAGGCGCTTCAGGAAACTCAGCCCGTCCATCCGCGGCATCTCGATATCGAGCGTGATGAGGTCCGGCTGATGCCGAACAATCATGTCCCGGGCGACATACGGGTCGGACGCGCCGCCGACGACCTCGATGTCCGGCTCGGTCCGCAGCGCGTCGCCGAGCAGCTTCCGGACGATCGCCGAGTCGTCCACGAGGAGTACGCGTGTCGGCCGGGCGGCTGTCATCGGGCGTCCTGACCGCTCGCGAGCGACAGCCTGGCGCGCACGGGCCTGTCGTTCACGAGCAGGAAGAGCGCCGTGGACCCCGCGCCAGCAGGCTCGTCTGCCGGACTGACGGCCACCTGCGGAGCGCTGAGGCTGAACGCATCCTTCGGATGGGTGCGGGTCAGCCAGGCGCCGCAGGTCATGTTGGCGAACTCGCCGGCGAAGTCGGCGGCGTTGGCGGGAGAGACCTCCTCCGGCGACTCGGCGCCCAGGAAGGCGGCACCGAGCTCCTGGGCAAGCGCCGCCGGGAGCAGGACGTCGATGGCGCCCGAGAAGGGGCCGCTGAAGCCCACATGGGCCAACAGCATGGCGCCCTCTTCGCTTTCGGCGGCGGCTCGCCACGTCGCATCCTCCGCGACATCGACCATGGCGAAGAGGCTGTTCTCGGCGACGTCGGTCATCGACTCGAGCAACTGGTGACCGCCCACCTCAGACGTGGGCGCTGGAGAGTTCTGAGAGGACATCGCGCATGGTCTCCGGGCGAAAGGGTTTCTCGACGTAGCGGCTGACCTTGAGGCTGGTGGCCTCGGCCCGTCGCGCCTCTGACCCGTCCGTCGAGATGATGACGCGGACGAGCCGGTCCCAGCGGGCGTTGCCGGCGACTGCCCGCAGCAATTCGATGCCCGTCATGACGGGCATGTTGACATCGGTGAACAGCACGTCCACCTGCTGCTGTTGAAGGACCGCCAGGCCCTGGCTGCCGTCGGCCGCCTCGAGCACGTCGTGCACCGGCACGCCGGTGGCGAGCACGGCGCGTTTCAGCATCGCCCGCATCATCGTCGAGTCATCGACGATCAGCAGTGTCAGGTGCCGGCCCGGATCGGTCGGAGCCGAGACGTCAGGTGTCATACATGTCCTCCTCAAATCTCCGCGACGCGCTCGCGCGCCGACGTGACGTCGACCGTCCCGTCCGACAGGCTCAGGCTCACACTGCGGGGAATCGTGCCGCCGGTCGACTCGCCCTCCACCAGCACGCCGTTCCGCCAGAGGATCTGGCGAGCGATGAGCAGGTTGCGCTTGCCGACGTTCAGCGCGCTCACGCCGCCCAGTCCGGCAATCTCGGCACCGCCCACGAGCCGGACGCGGGCCCGCTTCTTGTCGAGCCCCCGCGTGTAGGCCGTCTGGAACAGCAGCGGGATGCCCGTGTCGCCAAACGTGGCGGGCTGCGCCTGGGCCCGTTCCGGGTTCAGTTTGCTTTCCGGAAGCAGGAAGTGCAGCAGGCCGCCGACGCGGACCACCGGATCCCAGATGCAGACGGCAATGCAGCTGCCGAGCGCATGGGTGACGATCGTCGCGTGATCATCGGACGCGACCGCGAAGTCGCCGATGCCGACCGTGATGCGGCCACCCGCTGCGGTCGCCCCGGCACCAGTCGGTATCATGGGGAGCCGGACGGACGGCGACACGTGGCTCATACACGTCTCCGGTACACGGCGGGCGCCACCCACTGGAGCCCGTGCCGCACTCCGTTGAGACTCTCGGAGTGGGCGATGAAGAGATAGCCGCCGGGGGACAGGTGGCGCTCCAGCATGGCGACGACGCGCTGCTGGGTGCTCTTGTCGAAATAGATCATCACGTTCCGGCAGAAGATGAAGTCGAAGCTCCGGTTCAGCGAGGTGATCTCCAGAAGGTTCAGCGCACGGAATTCCACCATCTGCCGAACCGGCGCCGCGACGCGCGCGAGGCCCTCCTGTGCGCCCAGGCCCTTCTCGAAGTGGCGCTTCAGGAGGTCCCTGGGCAGGCCCTCCACCCGCTCGAGGGGGTACACGCCCTGGCGTGCCTTGGCCAGCACGCGGGTCGAGATGTCGGAGGCCAGCAGGCGTACCTGGTGATAGCCCGCCTCCAGCGCGGCCACCGCGATGGTGTACGGTTCCTCGCCGCTCGAACAGGCCGCCGACCAGCCCGTGAGTGGCCCCGTCCTGCGCGCCGCCAGCTCCGGAAGGACGCGTTCAGCCAGCAGGGTGAAGTGCTGGGGTTCGCGAAAGAAGCTCGTGTGGTTCGTGGTGATGGCGTCGATGAGGATCGTGAGTTCCTCGCCGGTCCCGTCGCGCTCCACGTGCCGGACGTACTCGGCGTAGGTGCGCAGTCCGAGGCGATGGAGCCGTTTGCCGAGGCGGGCGCCGATGAGTTCCCGCTTGTGCTCGCCGAGCGAGATGCCACACCGGTCGTGCACCAGCTGGATGAGCGCGCGCGCGTCACCGAAGTCGCCGGCATCGACTGGCTGAATGGGCGCCGCGTGTCGCCCAGCGTGGACGGTGCCCATCAGAACCCGGACGTGTCGCCGAGAGCCGCATCGAGGTCGAGCAGGAGCTTGACCTTCCCTTTCACCGTGGTGACACCCTTCACGAAGGCGGCACGGTCGGCATCGCCGCCGAAGGTGGGGGGAGGTTCGATCTCCTCGCCCGTGACGGCCAGGACCTCGGAGACGGCATCGACGACCACCCCCATCAGGCGCATCGCCGAGGCGGCGCGGATCTCCGCGACGATGATGCACGTACGCTCGTCGTAGCTTCCGTCCGGGAAGCCCAGTCGACGGCGGAGGTCGACGATCGGAATGACCTTGCCGCGAAGGTTCACGACGCCGCGAACGTAGTGCGGTGACTGTGGGACCGGGGTGATGTCCATCATCTTGATGATTTCGCGCACCGTGAGGACGGGGAGACCGTACTCCTCTCCGGAGAGGGCGAACGTCAGGTACTTTCCCGGTGGTGCCATCGACGGGCCCTGGGCGACGTCCGGGGACTGGCTCACTGCAACCGTGCTCATGGATGTGTCCTTACCAAGCGTGATGCCGCCACTACGCCGCGCGGGCGTGCGCGCTGTGTCGAGCGATGATGCCGTGTGCGTCGAGGATCAACCCGACGCGCCCGTCGCCGAGGATGGCTCCTCCGGCCAGGCCCTCGACCGCCGCAAAAGTCTCGCCGAGGGACTTGATCACGACCTCCTGCTTGCCCAGGAGCTCATCGACCACGAGGCCGACGCGCTGTCCGTCGTCCTCGATGACCACGACCGTGGCCTCCCATGGTGCCCGGCCGTCATCGGACAGGCCGAACAGACCCGCCAGCCGTGCGAGCGGGAAGAGTCGATCGCGCACCTGGATCATCCGAGGCTCGCCCTGGACCGTGTGCACCTGCTCCCGAGCCGGCCGGAGGGATTCCCGAACCGAGAAGGTCGGCATCACGTAGCGCTGGTGCCCGACCGAGAGCACGAGGCCGTCGAGGATGGCGAGCGTCAGCGGGAGCTTGATGAGGAACGTCGTCCCCTCACCGGGTGAGGACTGAATGTCGATGCGTCCCCGGAGCGCCTCGATGTTGCGCTTGACGACGTCCATCCCGACCCCGCGCCCCGAGATCTCCGTGACCTTCTCCGCCGTGGAGAAGCCGGGCTGGAAGATCAGTTGATGCACCTCGGCGGGGGAGAGGGCGGCGCCTGGTGACACCAGGCCCTGCGACACGGCCTTCGACAGGATGCGCTCCGTATTCAGTCCGGCCCCATCGTCCGAGATCGCGATGACGATGTTGCCGCCCTGGTGGTACGCGCTGAGTGAGAGGCGGCCTTCGGGCCGCTTCCCGGCGGCGGTCCTGGCGTCCTGAGATTCCAGCCCATGGTCCAGGCTGTTGCGCACCATGTGCATGAGCGGGTCGTTGATGTCCTCGACGACCCGGCGATCGAGCTCGGTGTCCTCGCCGGTGAGGCTGAGTTCCACCAGCTTGCCCGACTTCTTGGACAGGTCGCGTACGACCCTCGCCATCTTCTGGAACGTCTGACGGATGGGCACCATGCGCATCGACATGGCGTTGCGCTGGAGGTCGCTCGTGATGCGCTGGAGCTGGGCGAGGTTGCGTGTCAGGCTCTCGTCTGCCAGTCGCGAGAGCGCCGGATCCGCCCCGATGATCGACTGCACGATCACCAGCTCGCCGACCATGTCTACGAGGTTGTCGAGCTTCCGCGTGTCCACCTTCACGGAGGCCTGGGGCAGGTCGTCGGTTCGCCGGGTGGGCATGGGCGCAGCAGATCGCTCGCGGTCCGCTACCGGCGGTGTCGAGTCGCTACGTCGGCCGGCATCCACGATGGAGGCGGCGTCGGGAAGACCGTCGCGTGCCACGGACGCGACAGGCTGGGCCGGGCGCGAGGCCGCGGAGGGCGGATCCGGTGCGCCGAAGGAGGGGTCATCGGCGCCCGCACGGCCGTGGCTGGCCCCTGAGGGTTCGAAGGCCGGCAGCGGGCCTGGCGCCGGCGGCTCGTCCGCAGGCTGGTGCGCGACCGGCCATCCCTGGGGGACCGGCGTGGCCGCATCGTGGTCTCCGTCACCGATGAGGGCCTCCACGCTCGCCATCAACGCGAGGCGTTCTGGCTCGAAGTCCCGCCCTGGCTTCCCGAGGGTTCGCTGGTGGAGGTCCGAAATCATGGCGGTCAGGACGTCCACGCCGCGCAGGGTGATGTCGCTCTCTTCGGGGCCCATGGCGTGGCGTCCCGAGCGGCACAGGTCGAGCAGGTTCTCGATCTTGTGCGCGAGCTCCTGAACGGTCACGACGCCAAGCGCGCCCGCGTTGCCCTTGACGGTGTGAAAGGGTCGGAAGACGTCGTTGAGCAGCTTGACGTCGTCGGGAGTGGCCTCCAGCTGCAGCACCAGACTTTCGATGGAGCTCAGATGGTCCAGCGCTTCTGCGACGAACATGCCCGCGAGTTCGGGGTCCGCGCCGAGCGCGGCCGCGTCCTCCTCGACCTGCGGCGTCCCGGCCGGTCCAGGTGCTGGAGCGGGAGCTGGCACGGTCTCGCCAGGGGAGGGCCCCTCCACGAGGGACTGCAGCAACCCGGCGAGGTCCTTGACCGTCGGGGCCCGCATCACGGCGTCGAGTACCGCGGCGTGACGGGCGGCCTCGGGGTGTCCGGCGCCCGTGATCCGCAGCTCGAGGATCAGGTCGCGGAGCGACTCCGGGACGGGTGCGGACTCCACCGGCTCCAGCGCGAGCGCGCAGAGCAGGCGATTGACCAACGTCTCCATCTGGACGCGGTCGTCGGCAGGCGATGACAATGACGGCTCCATACTGGCGTGCCTAGAAGGAGGCAGACGTGCCGGTGTCGTCGAACGGAATCAGCTCCTCGGCTGACGGCCGGCTCGGCGCGAGGGTTGGACGCTTCGGTCCCGTCACGAGCATCGGGCGGGCCGGTCTCGCCGGAGCAGTCGGGTGGTGCGCGCGCTTCGGCATGGAGACGTGAGGCTCGGCATCCTCAACCCCGCTCGCCGTGCCGGCCACGATCTGGACCAGGCGTCCCACTTCGTACTTCGTCGCCTCCGCCTGTGCGTTGAGCTGCTCGCTGGCGGCCGCGCTCTCTTCGGCGGTCGCCGCAGACGACTGCGTGACCTTCTCCATCTGGGAGATCGCCTGCGTCACCTGATCGACACCCTGAGTCTGCTGGGAGCTGGCGGCGCTGACGTCCTCCACCAGTTGCTTCACTTCCGTCACGCCCGCCGTGATGCGGCGGATGGCATCGGTCACCTGACTCACACGAGCTTCGCCATTCTCGGACCGCATCACCGACTCCTCGATCAGGGCGGTCGTGTCCCGGGCAGCTGCGGCGGAGCGCTGGGCGAGGGAGCGCACTTCGTCGGCTACGACCGCGAAGCCCATGCCCGCCTCGCCGGCTCGCGCGGCTTCGACGGCCGCGTTCAGCGCCAGGATGTTGGTCTGGAACGCGATCTCGTCGATGGTCCTGATGATCTTGGAGACCTTGTGGCTCGACTCGCGGATGGCGGTCATCGAGGTCACCATATCGGCCAGGGCGCGGTTGGCGCCGTCCACCGAGCTCGCCGCCTCACTCATCAGCGTGAAGGCCCGGGCGGCGTTCTCGGCGTTGCTCCGCGTCATGGACGCCATCTCTTCCATCGACGCCGACGTCTGCTCGAGGGCGGCCGCCTGTTCGGTGGCGCCTTCCGACAGCGACTGCGCTGACGAGGACACCTGCCCTGCAGCGGCGGCCACCTGCGCAGCGCCGCTGCGCAGCACACTGAGCCCCTGCATCAGCGGGCGCGCCGTCGCGCGGCCCAGCCACAAACCCAGCAGGCCAACGGTAACCGCCGAGGCCAGGACGAGCAGGATCATGTAGTTGCGCAGGTCGTAGACCGAGGCCAGTGCCACCCCCTCGTCCACGGCCACGAGCGTTCCCCATCCCAGACCCGCGTAGCCGAGCGCTCCCTTCGAGGGAGAGAACCCGGTCAGGTTCCAGCCGCCTTGCGCGTCGCGCACGCGGATCGACCCGGTGTCACGCTCGCCGATCCGGCTTGCGGCCTCGTTGTCCTCCCGGAGGCTGGTGGACAGGATGGCGCTCATGTCGTGGATGACGGACGCGTTGCCGGTCTGGTGCGGTGCGTACTCGACCAGCAGCCGGCCGTTCCGGTCCACGAGCGTGAGCACGGCCTCTGGCGTGCCCTTCTCGGCCAGGCCGTTGTAGGCACTGACGATGATGTCCTCGACCAGCGAGAACGTCGCCTTGTTGTGCCAGACGGCCACCACGCGGCCGGTGGCGTCGGTGACCGGGGCGGTGAAGGTGACCACGAGCCCGTCGTTGCTCATCACCCGCTTGACGTCCGGGTCCACCTGCACGTCCTCGACGACCGTGCCCGACAGCGCGCTGCCGTCGGCCGTGAGGAAGCGCCGCTGCACCGTATCGGTGAACCACGGCTCACCTGAGAAGTTCCGCTCGTACAGGTAGGCCGTATCGAGCGCGTGACCGGTGGCGTCCTTGTCGTTGACGGCAATCAGCCGGCCGTCCATGTCGACGACCATGGCGAGGTCATAGATGCCGTACAGCTCCACGTATCGATTGGCCGCGGCTGCGATCGCGTTGCGACCCGAGCCGGCCTGGTACCAGTAGTCCCTGTCGAGGATGGTCGGGTTCGCCGCGAATGCCTGGGCGTCGCCGTAGCGCTCGAACAGGCTGCGGTCGACGGCGTCGTTGACCTGCTCGGCCACGGCCGCGAACGAATCGCCAATCTGCCGTGAGAGCTGGTTGGAGGACGACCAGAAGCTGACGACGGTGACCAGCACCGCCGGGACGATGCCGATGGCGAGGAAGGCCGCGGCGAGCTTCGTGGACAGGCCTTTCGAGGAGAAGCGGGACGCGAGTGGAACGGTCATGTCAGAAGCTCCCGAACGTGCCTGTGGCGGGCAGCGCGGCGCTGTCGTCCTGCTCGCCGTCCGATGTCGTGCCGGCGCTCGCGGCACGCGCCGACGATGCGCGCCAGGCGCTCTGCGGTGGACGAGGTCCCGACCCGCGGCCGTCGGTCGCGCCCACCAGGGCGGCGAGGCGCCGTACGACGTCCATCGCAGACTCGGCGTTGGCGCTCAGTTCCTCGCTGGCCGCCGCGCTCTCTTCCGCGGTGGCGGCAGTGGACTGCGTCACCTTCTCGATCTGCGTGACGGCCTGCGCCACCTGGTCGATGCCCTGGGCCTGCTGGCTGCTGGCGGCCGCAACCTCCCGGACCAGTGCCTGCATCTCGGCAACGCTCCCCGTGATGGACCCAATGCTCTCGACGACGTGATCGACCCGCCGGCTGCCGTCGTTGGTGTTGGCGATCGACTCCTCGATCAGGATGGCGGTGTCCTTGGCCGCGTGCGCCGATCGCTGGGCCAGATTGCGCACCTCGTCGGCGACCACCGCGAAGCCCATGCCGGCCTCTCCGGCGCGCGCGGCCTCGACCGCGGCGTTGAGGGCCAGGATGTTCGTCTGGAAGGCGATCTCGTCGATGGTCTTGATGATCTTCGACACCTTCGTGCTCGAGTCCTGCAGGACCGACATCGAGGTCACCAGGCCGCGAAGAGCCTCATTGGACTGCGTCACCTGGCCGGTGACACCGGTCATGAGCCCATCGACCTGTCGGGTGCGCTGGGCGTTCTCCCTCGTCATGGCCGCCATCTCCTCGATCGAGGCAGAGGTCTCCTGGAGCGCGGCCGCCTGCTGGGTGGCGCCCACGGACAGCGTCTGCGCCGACTCGGCGACGTGGCCGGATGTCTTCATGACCTCCGACGCGCCGGCGCGCAGTTCGCTGGCCATCTGGTCGAGGGGCAGGGTGATCCGGCGCATGACGAACAGGGCGAAGAGGGAGAGCAGGACGAGCGCTGAGATGCCGATCGCAAGTGACGCGCTCTTGCTGAACGCGACCGTCACCGCGGCCCGGCGGCTCGCGGCCTCGGTGGAGGAGCCGATCCGGTCGCTGAGGCGCGCCATGTCCTCGGCGAGCGCATTGAAGCTCGTGGAGAAGGCCTGGACCTCGGCGTCGGCCCGGGCCCTGTCCTCGAAGGCGAGCGCGACAATCTCTTCCGCGTGGCGGATGTACAGCTCCAGGGTGGGCTTCGCCGCCGCGAGCGCGCCCCTGACATCAGGGTCGAGGTCGAGCGCCTCGTTGGCCGCGATCGACTCGCGGAAGTGGGTGGCGTGCTCCCGGAGGTCCCCTTCGATGGATGCCCGATCCGACGGAGACTTCGCCAGCAGGGCCGCGAACACGTCGGCCCGCAGCGCGTCGTGCATCATGTCGGCCTCGAGCTGATGGCGGGTGGACTGGCCGCTGGTCTCCACGCGCTCGAGCTCGCGACCGAGGTTGCCGACCGCCAGGTACCCGGTGGTGCCGAGCGCTGTGGTGAACAGGAGGCTGGCTCCGATGAGGAGCAGCAGGTAGCGCCGGATCGTGGTCGTCTTCATATGGATTCTGTCGGTTCGGGCCGCTCGGCTGTGCACGGGTCTCGTCCCAGGGCGGACCGAAGTGGGCCGGGA
>JABFRY010000517.1 GCA_013140955.1 Acidobacteriota bacterium | reverse complement strand
ACCTGGCACCGCCGGACGGCGCCGGACGCCTGGGTGGCGGCCTCCGTCCAGATCCGCCACCGGCACCAGCCGGCCCCGGCACGGGTCCGCGCCCTCGACGAGGCGCGCGCCGAGGTGGTCTTCGACGAACCGCAAACGGCCATTGCACCCGGGCAGGCTGCCGTCTTCTACGAGGGGGACGCCGTGCTGGGCGGCGGGTGGATCGAGTAGCGCCGGGGACTCAGCCCGCCGTAGCCGCCTGCGTGTCGGCTGCCGCCGGCAGGTGCTCGAGATAGCGTTCCGCGTCGATGGCGGCCATGCAGCCGCTGCCCGCCGCGGTGATCGCCTGACGATAGACGTGGTCCTGCACGTCGCCGGCTGCGAACACGCCGGGCACGCTCGTGCGGGTGCCCTGCCCGGTCACGATGTAGCCCGTCTCGTCCAGGTCGAGCTGGCCCCGGAACAACGTCGTGTTCGGCGTGTGGCCAATCGCGATGAACACCCCGTCCACGGCCAGATCGTGCAGCGCCCCGGTCTTCAGGTTCCGCACCACGACGCCGGTGACCTCACCCCGCTGCACGTCCTTCACCTCGGCGATCTCCGAATCCCACACGAACTCGATCTTGGGATTGGCAAACGCCTTGTCCTGCATGATCTTCGACGCCCGCAACGACTCGCGCCGGTGAATCACGGTGACCTTCGAGGCGAAACGCGTCAGATAGATCGCCTCTTCCATCGCCGAGTCTCCCCCACCGACCACGGCAATGGGGCGTCCGCGGAAGAAGTAGCCATCGCAGGTCGCGCAGGTGGACACGCCGTGCCCGGACAGGCGGCGATCCGACCCGATGTCCAGCCAGCGTGCCGACGCGCCCGTGGCGATGATGAGCGCGTCCGCGGTGATGCGGGCACCGTCGGACAGCTCGAGGGGAAACGGTCGGACCGAGAGATCGACCCGCGACACCGTGCTCTGCAGGATCTCGGCGCCGAAGCGCTCGGCCTGCGCCCGGATCTCCGCCATGAGGTCGGGGCCCATGATGCCCTCGCGGAAGCCGGGCCAGTTCTCCACCATCGTGGTGAGCATCAACTGGCCGCCGGCCTCCAGGCCCTCGATGAGCAGCGGTTTCAGATTGGCGCGCGCGGCGTACAGCGCGGCGGTGAGGCCCGCAGGGCCGGACCCGATGATCACCACGTTCCGTTCAGACATGCCGGCGCTCACCCCTCGCGATGGACTGGTTCGTCACAGGTCGTTCCCCTGGCTCAGAGATGTCGATCGATCATCTTCGCCAGGTCTTCCTTGGCCGCAAGGCCGACGACCTGATCGGCCAGCTGGCCATCCTTGAACAGCAGCAGCGTCGGAATGCCCCGAATCATGAACCGGCCGGGCACCATGGGATTGTCGTCCACGTTGAGCTTCGCCACCGTCACGCGGCCGTCGTAGTCGCCCGCCAGGGCATCGACGGTGGGCGCCAGCCGCCGGCAGGGCCCGCACCATTCCGCCCAGAAGTCCACCAGCACCACGCCGGTCTTGGTCTCTTCGTCGAAGTTGCCGTCGGTCAGCGTCTTGATCCTGTCTGATGCCATGCGTCAGTCTCCGGGGGTTCCCCCCTCACGCCCCGGTACGGCCACCGGCCGCACGTTCGTAGACGCGTACATACTCCCGCGCCGAGGCTTCCCACGAACAGTCCCTCGTCATGCCGGCCAGCTGCAGACGACGCCAGGCCGACGACTCCCTATAGATGCGCAGTGCGTGCCGGAGGGTTCGGACCAGCGCCTCCGCTGTGTAGTCCTCGAACACGAATCCGTTGCCGGATCCGGTGGCCGGGTTGTACGGCTCGACCGTGTCGTAAAGGCCACCGGTCGCACGCACCACCGGGACGGTGCCATACCGCAGGCTGTACATCTGGTTCAGGCCACAGGGCTCGAACCGCGACGGCATGAGGAAGATATCGGCGCCGCCCTCGATGAGGTGCGCCAGCCCCTCGTCGAACCCGATGCGCACGGCCACGCGGTCCGGATGGGCCGCGGCCAGATCCCGCCAGAAGGTTTCGAACGCCGCCTCCCCGCGCCCCAGCACGACGAAGGTCGCGTCGAGCGCGCCGAGGTCGTCTCCCAGGGTGGCGAGGAGGTCGAACCCCTTCTGGGCGACGAGGCGCGACACGATGCCCACCAGCGGGCGCGCCAGCGCGTCCTGCGTCGGTGACAGGCCTGCGGCCACGAGCAGGGCGCGCTTGGATGCCGCCTTGTCGTCCAGCCTGGCGGCGTCGAAGGGCTTCGGCAGATACGGATCCACGGCGGGGTTCCACTGATCGTAGTCGATCCCATTGAGGATGCCCACGAGATCGTCGGCGCGGCCCGTGAGCACGCCCTCGAATCCGAACCCGAACTCCGGCGTCTGGATCTCGGCCGCGTACCTGGGGCTCACGGTGGTAATGACCCGCGAGAAGGCGATGCCGCCCTTGAGGAAACTGAGGCGGCCCCAGTACTCCATCGCATCGGTGCCGAGGGCGCGAGGATGCAGCCCGAGGCGTTCGGCCCACGACGCGTCGAAGATGCCCTGATACGCAAGATTGTGAATGGTGAACACGGTTGGCAGGTGGCCCAGCTGGACGTCATCGGCATGCTCGGTGGCCAGCAGCACCGGCACGAGGCCCGCCTGCCAGTCGTGGCCATGCACGACGTCGTACCGTTGCCCCTGCCGGGCCGCCCACGCCAGGGCCGCCCGCGCCAGCAGCGCGAAGCGGGCAGCGTTGTCCTCGTAGTCGCCAGAGGACGGGCCGTACAGGAACTCCCGATCGAAGGACGGGGGATGGTCCACCAGAATCACGCGGGTCGGGCCATCGGCCACCTCCGAGGTCATCGTCTCGACCATCACCGCTCCCAGCCGCACCGCCAGCGGACTGGCCGTCTCGCCGGCGGCTACCCCCCGGTAGCGCGGAAGGACCACGTCCACCGTGTGCCCGAGCGTGGCCAGCGCCCGCGGCAGGGCGCCGACGACGTCGGCGAGCCCGCCCGTCTTGGCGAAGGGATGCATTTCGGAGGCAACCATGAGGATCCGCATGCGCCTCGTCACCTTACCATCTGATCGCGCCGGGCCGGGACCACCTTGTGTGTATGATCGGCCCGTGTCCGAGCCAGCCGGGCCCGCTGCCCGCCCATCGCGAACCACCTCACGTCAATCGACCGAACTGGTCGCCCTCCGGGCCCGGAGTCCGGAACTGGCCGAGGCGATCGACATGCACCTGGAGCTGCTCGAGTTACAGCGTCGCGTACACGCACGCGTCCCGCTCCCCTCTCTGGATCTCGGCGCCGAGGCGTTCGCCCGGCACGAGGCGCACGGGGCGCCACTCCTGCAGTTCGAGCACATCCCCCTGGAGCTGTCCGACCTCCGCCTCATGGTCCGGCAGACGGTCGACATCCTCCGGCGCCACGGCGCCATCGAGCAGGCCGATGCCGAGCGGCTCCAGTCCGCTGGCCGCGACCTGACGCTGCTCGCCCTCGCGGGGGGATGGTTCCGCAGCGCCGCGGACCGCACCGCCACGGGCCGGCCCACGCCACCGGGCGGCAACGAGGCCGCCGGAGACGACGTCCTCGATCAGGTGTTCACGCTGGCCATGCGCCCGTTCCTGGGACGATGCGCGGAGCTCGTCCAGCAGCGCGAGGGACTCGGGCTGTGGACGCATCCCTACTGCCCGGCCTGCGGGGGCGACCCCGACTTCGCCGTGGTCACCCCGGCCGCCGAGCGCCACCTGCTCTGCGGGCGCTGCTCGCTGCAGTGGAAGTTCGAAGCGCTGACGTGCCCGTTCTGCCGCAATGCGGACCGCAGCCGCATGACGACGTTCGCGACACAGGATGGCTTGTACCGCGTGTACGCGTGCAATGCCTGCCACCGGTACCTGAAGGCCTACGACAGCCGGTATGCCGCGCGGCCCGTCCTGCACGACGTGGACACCTTGGCCACCCTGCCCCTCGACGCCGCCGCCATCCAGCGCGGGTACGCCTGAGGGGACCACGCCCGGGACATGCCGGCGGCTGGACCGGGTCGGACCCACCGGGTGTCAGCGCAGCAACGGGCGTCAGCGCAGGAACAGCGCAGGACGGAACGTCTACGCAGGGAGGACGCGGAGCGCGACCTCGAGGCCGAGGGGCTCGACCCTATTCCTGGGCGGTGGCGAACAGGCTCTGGGTCTGCTGGGACAGCCAGTTGAAGAGGTGCCGCGTCTCCCAGAAGCGCCCGGCATTGGACTTCGCCCCCAGCACGACCACGGCCACCTGTGTACCGGTGTGCGGAAGGCGGAGCAGCGTCGCGAGGCAGTAGCCGGCCTTGCTGATGAAGCCGGTCTTGCCGGCCAGCACCTCGACGTCACCGTTGCGCACCAGCTGATTCGTGCTGTTGACACGAATCGTCCGGGTGCCCGCCTGCACGGTGTGCGTCTGCTTCTGCATGATCGAGGCGATGTGCTCGTCGCGCGACACGAGGGAGATCAGCTTCGCCATGTCGAGGGCGGACGAGACGTTGGCCGACAACAGGCCGGACGGATCGGCGTAGTGCGTGCTCTCGAGCCCCAGTTCTATGGCTTTCGCGTTCATCCGCTCGATGAAGCCGACGGATCCATACGGCGAGACGCGGGCAAGAACGCGGGCGGCCGCGTTGTCGGACCCGATGAGCAGCAGGTGCAGCAGGTCCTCGGCGGCGATCTTGAGCCCTGCGCGGAGATAAGTGGTGGAGGCCCGGCGCACGTCGGCGGCCTGGACTGTCACGACCTGTGTCATGTCCGGCTGGTCTTCGAGGAAGACCAGCGCCGTCATCACCTTCGTGATGCTGGCGATCGACCGCTGCTGCCCGGAGTTCACTTCCCAGAGCACGGTCCCCGTCTCGGGGTCGTAGATGATCGCCGCCTCGGCCCGCACGTCGGGCACGAGAGCGCCATACTCGTTGGCCTTGTAG
>JABFRY010000225.1 GCA_013140955.1 Acidobacteriota bacterium | reverse complement strand
GGGGGAGGCGGCGCAGGCGGAGGCACGTTTCGCGCGCACCCGGTGACGACCATCGCCACGAGCAGCATGGCAACGGCGGGGGGGATCAAGCGGCGCACATTCATCAGCAGACTCTCCGTTCTGAGTGGGTGTGGCTGGCCGGGTCGAGCTTAAGCGTCCACCACACCACGTGTCAACGTCCGAGCAGCGCGATAGTCACGTGCGCGTCGCGGCGGCACGGTCGCGCTGCCGGGGCGGGCACGGCAGTGCGATCAGCCAGCTCTCCTTCAGATCTTCGACCACTGCGCTTGCACACTATAGACCCTGGAGAGACCGTGCTCCGGCGCGCAGGGTCGGTCCGGGTGGGGCGCACGCGGCGCCGCGCACGACCTGGACGCAGCACACGGCAGACCTGGGTGCACTGCTGGCCGTGCCCCACGCGTGCTCACACCGATCGGAGCATCAGGCCCTCGTTGAGGCTGCCCGTCCGGTAGCCGCGAGGGTCGATCGTCACGCTGGCGTAGCCGGCGGCCAGCACGGCATCGACGATCTGCGCGCGCCAGTCCGGCTCGAGGGCCCGGGCCAGATCCTCCTGGCCGATTTCGACGTGCGCCACGGCCGCGTCGTGGTGACGGACGCGGCAGACCCGGAAGCCGATCGCCCGTAGCGAGGCTTCGGCGCCCTCGATCATGCGGAGCTTCGCATCCGTCACTTCCGAGAGGTACGGAATGCGCGAGGAGAGGCACGCGGAGGCGGGCTCGTCCCAGGTCGGCAGGCCCGCACGGCGGGACAGCTCGCGAATCTCCGCCTTGGAGAGTCCCACCTCGTCGAGCGGGCTGCGCACGCCGTGCTCGCGGGCCGCACCCCGCCCCGGACGGTAGTCGCCACGATCGTCGGCGTTGCTGCCATCGACGATGACCCGGTAGCCGCGGGCAGCAGCCAGGGCGGACAGCACCGTGTACAGCTCGCGCTTGCAGAAGTAGCAGCGATTCGTCGGGTTGCGCCGGTATTCGTCCTGCTCCAGTTCCCCGGTCGCCACGGTCTCGTGGAGCAGGCCACAGGCGCTCGCCACCTGCCGGGCGAGCTGCCGATGATGATCGGGATAACTGGGGCTCTCGGCCGTGACGCACAAGGCCGACCGGCCAAGGGTGCGTGTCGCGGCCCATGCCAGATAGGCGCTATCCACGCCCCCGCTGAAGGCCACCACGACCGATTCGAAGGAGCGCAGGAGATCGAAGAGACGGCGCTCGCGATCGGCGGCGCCGTCGGGATCGCTACTCGTCGAGGTCCTCGTCGACCTCGTCGTCATCGTCCTCGTCTTCCTCGTCTTCGTCTTCGTCCTCGTCGTCCTCGTCGTCATCGTCGTCGAGATCGTCGTCGTCCGCGAAGTCGACTTCGTCCGCACCCAGCAGCACCAGGCTGCTTCCGCATTCAGGACAGCTCACGGGATCGCCCTCCTCGAGGTCCTCTGTGTTGATCTCGTCATAGTCGCATTCGGGGCAGGTCGCCATACGAGCTCCTCGTGTCGATTCGCGCTCCGCGGCCACCGCCACCTTCGGACGGCGCACTCGCGGCGAGGGTCCGATTATAGCGAGTGGCCATCCCGCATCGCAATGAACCGCCGGTGCACGGCGCGCGCTGCCGTCGCGTGTCACGCGCGGATGACACGACGGGACCTGATGTCTGCCTGGCGGGCTGCGTCGCGCCCGCGCGGCACGGCTGTGCATCGTGTCGCAGACGCGCGCAGCGTCGGCGGTCCGGCCTCCACGCGCGGGCCTCGCGTCGTACGGCTCGAACACCGGATGCGCCAGCACGTGCATAGGCCGCGGCCCGGGTGGTCGCGCGGGCGCCGCCCGGCCGACGGGCCCGGCACGACCAAACCGCGATCCGCTGCGTCCGAGTGGACGTTCGGGAGACGGCAGGCGCTTGCCCGGCGAACGCCCTTCGACTAGGATGACTGGTTGGCGGACTGCCGAGAGGCTATAACCGCAATTCTCACCATACGTTACAGGGTTCTCCTGTCACGGAGGCATCAGGCGTGATCGAGGTTCAGCACCTCACCAAGCAGTACGGCGCGTTCACCGCGGTCGAGGACGTGAGCTTCACGGTCGAACGCGGGGAGATCCTCGGGTTCCTGGGCCCGAACGGCGCGGGCAAGACGACCACCATGCGCATGGTCACCGGCTACATGCCCCCGAGCCGTGGCCGTGCGATCGTCGCCGGGTACGACATCTTCGAGCAGCCGATCGAAGCCAAGAAGCGCATCGGGTACCTGCCGGAGACCCCGCCGCTCTACCCCGACATGACCGTGCGCGACTATCTCACCTTCGTCGCGAAGATCAGGGGCGTGCCGAGAGCCGAGCGGCGCTCCAGGGTCGACACGATGATGGCGCGCACGCACGTCGCGGACATGGCGGGCCGCCACTGCGGGAAGCTGTCGAAAGGCTACCGCCAGCGGGTCGGCCTGGCACAGGCGCTGCTGCACGACCCTGACGTGCTCGTCCTGGACGAACCAACCGCCGGCCTCGACCCGAAACAGATCATCGAGACGCGTCAGCTGATTCGGGAACTGGCCGGCAACCACTCGGTCATCCTGAGCACGCACATCCTGCCCGAGGTCAGCCAGACCTGCCAGCGCGTCGTGATCATCAACCACGGGCACGTGGTCGCGGTGGACACGCCCGCCAACCTCACCGCACGCCTGCGCGGCTCGGAGACGATCTACGTGCTGGTGGATGGCGGAGGGGCCGACGTGGCCTCGGCACTCACCGCGGTGCCCGGCGTGACGAGCGTGGCCGTGACCGGCACCGATGCGGGGGCCCTGGCCTGCGAGGTCGCCAGCCACACCGGGCACGACGTACGGCGCGATCTGGCCGCCGCCATCGTCGGCGCCGGCTGGGGGCTGCTCGAAATGCGGCCGATGCGCATGAGCCTGGAGGACATCTTCCTTCACCTGACGACCGAGGACTCGGCCGAGCAGCCGCAGATCCCGGAGGAGCACGCGGTCCATGGGTAACGTCATCGCCATCGCGCAGAAGGAACTCAAGGGCTACTTCGCCTCGCCGATCGCCTACGTGGTCATCGGCTTCTTCGCCCTGATGTTCGGCTATTTCTATTACGCCCTCCTCGTCTTCTTCCAGCAGCAGAGCATGCAGGCTGGTGGCTTCGGCGGGCCGGAGGCGCTCGACGTCAACCAGCAGCTGATCCGACCCGTGTTCCTCAACGCCAGCGTCATCGTGCTCTTCGTCCTGCCCATGGTCACGATGCGCACCTACGCGGAGGAGAAGCGGTCGGGCACGATCGAACTCCTGCTCACCGCGCCGCTCACCGACGTCCAGATCATCCTGGGCAAGTTCTTCGGCGCCATGGCGCTCTACGCAGCGATGCTCGCGGTCACCGTGGTGCACGTGGCCGTGCTCTTCCTGTTCGGCAATCCCGAATGGCGGCCGGTCGTCACCGGCTACCTGGGCCTGCTGCTCATGGGCGGATGCTTCGTGGCCACGGGCCTGCTCATCTCGAGCCTCACCAAGAACCAGATCGTCGCGGGGATGGTCACCTTCGCCGTCTTCCTGATGCTCTGGGTCATCAACTGGGTGGCCTCGTTCCAGGGCCCCACCGCGCAGGCGGTCCTCAACTACCTGTCGGTCACCGAGCACCTCGACGACTTCACCAGGGGCATCCTCGACACGAAGCACCTCGTCTACTACCTGAGCTTCATCACCTTTGGCCTGTATCTCACGGTGCGGGCGGTCGACACCGAGCGCTGGAAGGGTTAGGCGGAGGCGCACCATGATGCATCGAATCCTCGGCATCGTCGGCTGGCTGGGCGTGGCGCTGATCTTCGCCGCCACCTTCGTGCGGTTCGTCCGGCCGGAGTGGGACCAGTACGTCATCTACGGGGTCCGGGCGGGCCTCGTGGGCGTCGTCCTCTACACCCTGGGCCAGTGGCGCGACATCCTCGCGTTCTTCGGCACGCGCAACGCGCGGCACGGCGCGGTGGCTGGCGCCGGGGTCCTCATCACGCTCGGCCTGCTGGTGGCCGTCAACTACCTGTCGACCCGCCGCAACACGCGGTGGGACCTGACCGAGAACCAGCAGTTCAGCCTGTCGGACCAGACGCTGCGGCTGCTGCAGTCGCTCGAGACGCCGGTGACGTTCCTGGTGTTCGACCAGGAGGGCGGCTTCGACCGGTTCAGGGCCAGGCTCGACGAGTACGCGTATCAGTCCGATCAGGTGCGCGTGGAGTACATCGACGCCGACCGCCAGCCGGCGCGCGCCAGGCAGTATCAGGTGCAGGCGTACGGCACCGTCGTCATCGAGCACGACGACCGTGTCGAACGCGTGACGTCCGAGACGGAGCAGGACCTCACCAACGGCCTCATCCGGGTGCTCTCGGACGCCCCGCGCAAGGTGTACTTCGCGCAGGGCCACGGCGAGCGCACGACGACGGACACCGAGCGCACCGGCTACAGCTCCCTGGCCACCCTGCTCTCGCGTGACAACTACATCGTCGATCTCACGACGCTGGCGCAGCAGGCCGAGGTTCCCGCCGACGCCTCCGTGGTCGTCCTGGCGGGACCGAAGACGGACCTGCTCCCGGGGGAGGCCGACATGCTCCGCCGGTACCTCGACACGGGTGGCGACCTGCTCGTCCTCCTCGATCCGCCGGAGAGCGACGGCGCGGCCGTCCGCATGCCGGTGCTGGAGGCCCTGCTGCAGGAGTGGTCGATCGAGGTCGGCAACGACGTCGTGGTCGATGCCAGCGGCGTGGGGCAGCTGATCGGCACGGATGCGTCGGTCCCGGTCGCGGCGAGCTACCCGGTGCATCCCATCACGGACCGCTTCAACGTGCTCACGGCGTATCCGTTCGCCCGCTCGGTGAACGTGGCGGCCGAGCCCGCGCCCGGACGAACACCCCAGGCCATCATCGAGACGGGTCCGCGCAGCTGGGC
>JABFRY010000263.1 GCA_013140955.1 Acidobacteriota bacterium | reverse complement strand
CGAGGGGCTGGAGCGGGTCCGGGCCGACATCGTCACCCGCGCGGGCACGACGATGCAGGCGCAGATCACGCCGCTGCCCGAGCCGGTGGAGCGCACCATCGAGGTGGACGCCCACGTCCGGCGGATCCAGGAGCTGGTCGACAAGGCGGTGTCCCTGTCGACGGGACTCTCGGAGGAACTGCGCGGCGTCGTCATGAGCGTGGACGACCCGCTGCGGCTCGCCTACCTGCTCGGCACGCTCATCGACATGAAGCCGTCCGACAAGCAGGAACTCCTCGAAGAGAACGACCTCCTGCGAAAGCTGCAGTCGGTGGCGGCCGCGCTGACGCGCGAGGTCTCGCTGCTCGAGCTGAAGGGCAAGATCGAGTCGCAGGCCCAGCAGGAGATGACCGATGCGCAGCGGCAGTACTACCTGCGCCAGCAGCTCAAGGCCATCCAGCAGGAACTCGGGGAAGGCGACAGCAACGAGCTCACCGAGCTGAGGACACGGGTCGACGAGGCCCGCCTGCCCGACGCCGCGCGGGCCACGGCGATGCGCGAGATCGACCGCCTCTCGCGGATGGGGAGTGCATCGCCCGAGTACCAGATGGTCCGGACCTACATCGACTGGCTGTGCGACGTGCCATGGTCCACCACGACGCCGGACCGGCTCGATCCGGTGATGGCCCGCCGGGTGCTCGACGAGGACCACTACGACCTCGACAAGGTGAAGGACCGGATCGTGGAGTACCTCGCGGTCCGCAAGCTGAAGGGGGACATGAAGGGTCCCATCCTCTGCTTCGTCGGGCCGCCGGGTGTCGGCAAGACGTCACTCGGCCAGTCGATCGCGCGGGCCATGGACCGGAAGTTCGTCCGCATCTCCCTGGGCGGCGTGCGGGACGAGGCGGAGATCCGGGGCCACCGCCGCACCTACATCGGCTCGATGCCGGGGCGCATCATCCAGGCCCTCAAGCAGGCCGGGTCGATGAATCCGGTGTTCATGCTCGACGAGATCGACAAGGTCAGCGTCGGCTACCAGGGCGATCCGGCCGCGGCCCTGCTCGAGGTCCTCGACCCGGCACAGAACCACACCTTTCGCGACCACTACCTCGAGACGGCGGTCGACCTGTCGCGCGTCCTGTTCATCGCGACGTCGAACCAGCTCGGCACCATCCATCCGGCGCTGCTCGACCGCATGGAGATCATCTTCCTCAGCGGGTACAGCGAGGACGAGAAGCTGCACATCGCCCGGACGTACCTCCTCCCACGCCAGATGAGCGAACACGGCCTGGGCGCGGGCACCCTGGAGGTCACCGACGCGGCCCTGCGCGCCGTCATCGGGGAGCATACCCGCGAGGCGGGTGTGCGCAACCTGGAGCGGCAGCTGGGCACGATTGCCCGCAAGGTCGCCGCCCGCATTGCCACGGGCGGCGACGCGGTGGAGGCCCGGGCCACCCTGGTGGATCGAACCGACGTGGACACCTACCTGGGCCCGGCCCGCTTCAAAAAGGAGCTGGCCTTCCGCACCTCCCGCCCTGGCGTGGCGACGGGCGTGGCCTGGACGGAAACCGGGGGGGACGTCCTCTTCATCGAAGCGACCTTGCTTCCCGGGGGAAACCAGAACATCATTCTCACCGGCCAGCTCGGGAATGTGATGCAGGAATCGGCGCGGGCGGCGCTCAGTCACCTGCGCGCGAACGCGAGTCAACTCGGGCTGAGCCCCGAGTTCATGGCCACCCACGACCTGCACGTGCATGTGCCGGCAGGCGCCATCCCCAAGGATGGCCCGTCGGCCGGCGTCACGATGGCCACCGCCATCCTGTCGGCCGCGCGGAACGTGCCGGTGCGACAGGACGTGGCCATGACGGGGGAAATCACGCTGAGCGGCCTCGTGCTGCCGGTGGGGGGAATTCGGGAGAAGGCACTCGCGGCTCGACGAATGGGGATCAAAACGTTCATCCTTCCGGCACTCAACGAACCCGACCTCGCTGAGCTGCCAGAGGAGATTCGGCGCGACATGCGCTTCGTGCCCGTCGAGACGCTCGAGCAGGTAATTCAGGTCGCGATGACGGACGGCGCCTAAACGTGGCAGCAGCGATTGTCTTTTACATCTCGGGTCACGGCTTCGGCCATGCCTCACGTTCGATCGAGGTCATCAACGCCGTCCTGGCCAAGCGTCCCGAGGTCCGGGTGGGGGTGCGTACCACCGCGCCCCGCTGGCTCTTCGACCTGACGGTCAAGGGCAAGGTCACCTACGGCACGCTCGAGTGCGACACCGGGGTCGTGCAACTCGACGCCCTGTCGCTCGACGAGGCCGACACGATCAGGCGGGCCGCGTCGTTCCACAGCGACATGGTGACGCGTGCGGCCAGCGAGACCCGGGTGCTGCGCGAGCTGAACGCCGGCCTCATCGTGGGCGACATCCCCCCGCTCGCGTTCGCGGTGGGCGCAGCGGCCGGCATTCCGTCCATTGCGATGGGCAATTTCACCTGGGACTGGGTGTACGCGGACTATCCACGGGTTCGCCTCGCGCCGTCTCTGCTGCCGACCATCCGCTCCGCCTACGCCCGCGCCTCGATGGCGCTGCGCCTGCCGATGTCCGGAGGGTTCGAGAGCTTCTCCACGGTCAAGGACATCCCCTTCATCGCACGGCACGCCACCCGGTCGCGCCAGGAGGTCTGCAAGGCGCTCAAGCTCCCGACGGACAAGCCCATCATCCTCGCGTCGTTCGGCGGGTACGGTCTGCCGGGCCTCGACGCCGACGCGCTGTCGAAGCTGAAGAAGTACACGGTGCTGACCACGGCTGGTCCCGCACTGACGCGCTCCCGCAAGGAGGCGCCCCTGGCCGGACGCAAGGGCTCGCTGGTGACGATCAACGAGGAAGCGATGTACGAGGGCGGGGTGCGGTACGAGGACCTCGTCGCGGCGGCCGAGGCGGTGGTGACCAAGCCGGGCTACGGCATCATCTCCGAGTGCATCGCCAACGACGCCGCCATCCTCTACACGTCACGGGGGCACTTCCCGGAGTACGACGTGCTCGTCGAGGAGATGCCGAAGCACACGCGGGCCGCCTTCATCAGCCACGACGACCTGTTCGACGGCCGATGGGAGCCGCACCTCGACAAGCTGCTGGCCAAGGCGAAGCCCAAGAAGAAGCCCGAGACCGACGGGGCGGACGTGGCGGCGGATATCCTGCTGAAGGCGCTCGACAAGCCACCGAGGAAGCCTCGCGGTCGCCCCAAGGCCACGGCCTGATTGCGCCGGGCGTGCCGTCGGCGCGCCCGGCGGTCACGCCGACCGGGCGCTCGACGGTCTGGCGACCTACTGCTTCACGCAGGTCACGAGCGACCAGATCCGCGGGATGTTCACCTTTTCGATGGACACCGGCTGGAGGTCTGCCTGGGCGAGGAACCCGGGGAGATCCAGATCGGACTTGAACCCGATGTGGACCGTGAGCGGCGAGATCGCCCGCTCGAGGCGCGACAGCACGGGGCTCTCGCTGCGGAAGTGATTGAGGAAGATGATCTTCCCGCCGGGCTTGCAGACCCGCCGCATCTCGCGGGCCACGGTGACCGGATCGGGGACGACGCTCATCAGGTACGGCGCGTAGACGATATCGAACGAGTCGTCCGCGAACGTCAGACAGGCCGCGTCCATCTCCATGAGCCGGACGTTGGACAGGCCCACGCGAGCCACCCGCCGGCGTGCCTTCTCGAGCATGGACACCGACAGATCCACACCGGTGATCCGGCAGCTGCGAGGATAGAGCGCCGTGTTGATGCCGGTGCCCACACCCACTTCGAGGATGGAGTCACCCGACCGGATTCCCATGCGCTCCAGCGCCTCGAGGCGTCCCGGATGCAGGGTGGGGCCAAACGTCAGGTCGTAGACCGACGCCAGCTTTTCATAGACCCGCTCGACGAAGTCGTTCTCGACGGCGGTGACGGACAGGGCCCGGGTCCCGACATCCGAACCGAACTCGTCACGATCACGCTCGAACAACGCCATGAAAGCGGCCTCCGATCCGTGGCGTCCGGGCCGTGCCCGAAGCCGATGACGGGCAGCGCCCGAAGTCGAGCTGACACATCCAAACGATTGATATCACGCGCTTTATGCGCACGGCATCCAATCGAAGCCTCGACAAGCTCGCACTATATCTTTACGCCCTGTTTGCGACAAGCACGAATTACCCGATCCCGTCGAGCACCGCGAGCGCATCGTCGGCTTCGCCAGACGGCGTCGCGACGAGCACACCCGCGACCTGCGCGCGCAACGCCCGCCCCACCTCCGCCGCAATCGTCACGCCCTCCGCGCGTGCGCCGCCGGCCGCTTCTGCGGTGCGCATCCGCGCCACGACCTCATCGGGGACGCGCACGCCGGGCACCTCGTTGGCCATGAACTCGGCGTTCAACGCGCTCTCAAATGGCCACAACCCGGCGACGACCGGCACGCCCGACGCCTCGAGGCGCTTCGCCAGCCGCTCGAACGTGGCCACGTCGAAGACGGGCTTGGTGACGACGAACTCGGCGCCCGCGTCGAGCTTGTACTCGAAGCGCCGAAGCTCCGCCTCGAGGTCCTCGGCGCCCGGGTTGACCATCACCCCGATCAGGAAGGCGGTGGGCATCCCGATCTCCTGTCCGCCGATGTCGAGTCCGTGGTTCAGACGGGAGACGACGTTGGCGAGGCCGATGGAGTCCACGTCGAACACGGCAGTGGCGTCGGGATAGTCGCCCACTCCCCGCACGTCTCCTGTCACGACCACCAGGTTGCGCACGCCGAGCGCGTGCGCACCGAGCAGGTCCGACTGCATGCCGAGCAGGTTGCGGTCCCTGCAGGAGTACTGCAGGACGGGCTCGATACCGGCGTCCCTGGCCGTCAGCACCGCCACCGACAGTCCGCTCATGCGCGCCCCGCGGGGGCCGTCGGGAATGCTGACGGCCGACAGACCGCGGGGCGCGCATGAGCGG
>JABFRY010000539.1 GCA_013140955.1 Acidobacteriota bacterium | reverse complement strand
ACGCATGGCCGCGCGCAGGTCGCGGTTGGTGGCGGCGATCACCCGGATGTCGGCGTGCAGCAGCTTCGTGCTGCCGAGGCGCACGAACTCGCGCTGCTCCAGGACGCGAAGCAGCTTGGCCTGGACGGTGGGCGCCATCTCGCCGACCTCGTCGAGGAAGAGCACGCCGGTGTTGGCCAGCTCGATGCGCCCGGGCTTGGCGGACACGGCGCCGGTGAAGGCGCCGCGCTCGTGGCCGAACAGCTCCGACTCGAGCAGCTGGTCGGGCAGCGCCGCACAGTTGATGGCGACGAAGGGCCCGCCGCTCCGGCGCGAGCCCTGGTGGATGAAGCGCGCGACCACTTCCTTGCCCGTTCCCGATTCGCCGGTGAGCAGGACGGTGGTTTCCGTCTGGGCTACGCGCGCGGCCTGCGCCAGCACGTCCTTCCACGGGCGCGACTGGCCCACCACGCGCCGGTGCCCGGTGCGCGCCTCGAGTTCGCGGGTCAGGGTGGCGACCTGGGCTTCGAGCCGGGCCGCCGTCTCGCGGGCTTCCGCGTCGCGGCGGGCGGCTTCGGCCAGGCGCTGGTGCGACAGGGCGAGCGCGAGGTGATCGGCCACCCGCTGCGCGAAGTCGAGATCCTCCTCGCTGAAGCATTCCGGGCTCCGCGCCAGGAAGAAGAGCGACCCGAAGACATCGCCGCCGAGCGGCATGGGGACGCGCAGGGCCGAGCGCACGTCGAGCCGGGCGAACCATCGTCCGCGGAGGCTCGTGGGCGCGATCTCGGCCTGCACGTCGTGCACGACGTAAGCGTGCCGGCGCAGCTGCGCACTGTCGTCCGGGGTCAGCGTGGTCGGCGCCCAGAAATCCGGATCCTGGATGTCGACGCCTGCCAGGGCATAGATCCGCAGGGACCGCGCGTCCTCTCCCCACGAGGAGAGGGCGAGGACGTCGTGGGGCAGGCCGCCCCGCACCACCGCGGAGACCTCCGCGAACACCTGGCGGATGTCGAGCGCACCGGCGACGGTCCGCAGCAGGCGGTCCAGACTTTCGAGCTGTTCGCGACGGCCCGTCTCGAGCGAGCGGAGGAGGTCGTGCTGCAGGGCAACCGTCATGAGGTCGGCGACCGCATCCATGAGCAGCTGGTGGTCGGCCGAGAAGGCATGGGGCGTGTCGGCGGTCACCCAGAGGGCGCCGTGCACGCGCACGCCCTGCCGGACGGTGCAGATCATCCGCGACCGGGCGTCGGCGCCGTCGGGGGGCGCACCGGCTCCTGCCACATCCGCGATCCGATGCCCGGTCGTCTCGAGCTGTCCATCCGCTCGGGCCACGTAGAGCACGATGGACTCGGCCCGGTCGAGCCTGAGCACGTGCAGGCGTTCGAAGGGAATGACCGGCTGGAGGGCGACGGCCAGGCGTGAGACGACCTCGCCGAGTGTGGAGGCCTCGGCCACGACGCGTGCTACGGTCGCGAGAATAGTGCCCGAGTCCGTCTGGAGCATGGGTTGCAGGCAGTCAGTATAATCCGCCCAGCGTGAACACTCTCGCCGCCGGTATCAGCTGGATCGACCTTCACTTCATGGGGCGGCCCCATGCCATTGCCACTGCCGTGCTGCAGGGGCCCGGGGCCGTGGCGCTGGTGGATCCAGGACCCACGACCTGTCTGGAGGCGCTCGAGAACGGCCTGCAGGCGCAGGGCGTGGCGCTCTCCGACGTCACCGAGATCCTGGTGACGCACATCCATCTCGATCATGCCGGCGCCACCGGGACCATCCTGGCGCGCCATCCCCGGATCCGGGTGCTCGTCCATCAGCGCGGCGCGCCGCACCTGATCGACCCGTCCCGGCTCCTCGACAGCGCCAGCCGCCTCTACCGCGACCAGATGGATCACCTGTGGGGCGAGGTGGCACCGGTGCCGGCCGGGCAGGTGGTGGCGCTCGACGGGGGCGAACGTCTCCGGGCCGGGGGGCGCGAACTCGACGTCCTGTACACCCCTGGGCACGCCGTGCACCATGTCTGCTTCCGCGACCGCGACAGCGGCGTGGCGTTCGTGGGCGACACGGCGGGGGTGGCCGTGGACGGCGGCTATCTGCTGCCGCCGACTCCGCCGCCCGACATCGACATCGAGGCCTGGCACGCGAGCCTGCACCTGCTGGAGCAGTGGGGCGCCTCGGCACTGTTTCTCACCCACTTCGCGACGGCGCCGTCGGTGGTGCCGCATCTGCGGACGCTGGCCGAACACCTGGACGCGTTTGCCAGTGAGGCGCGACGCGCGCTCGAGGGCGAGGCCAGCGACGAGGATCGTGCGCAACGCTTCGCGGCCGGCGTGCGCCTCCTGCTCCAGAGAGAGATGCCGGCCTCGCAGGTGGCGGCCTATGAGGCGGCGGCGCCCTTCGAATTGCTCTGGCTGGGTCTGGCCAGGTACTGGAGGAAGCGGCCGCGCGCATGACGGCGCAGCCCTGGAGCTGCGGGGCTCGAGCGTGGCCGCGCCCCGACGGTGAGCGTGCGGGGACGGCCTCAGGCCCCTGAGATGGGTTCTAGTGCCGGACGGCGTAGGGGTCGGCCGGCGCCACCCGGAGCGCCCTCCGCGCCGGTTCGACGAGCAGACGAAGGGCGTAGCCCGCAGGCGTTCCCGTGGCGGAGCGGTAGGGCCCGACCCGGTAGACCGCGCTCAGGACCTTGCCGTGCCGAAGCACCGGCGGCAGGCCCTCGCAGTCGAGCGCCGACCGTTCCAGCTGCACGTGCACCAGGCGATAGAGGGCGATGGACGCCGGCAGTTCGCATTCGACGAAGAGGTCGAACTCACTGACGTCGCGCGTGACGATGGAGGTGAAGCGGAGGGCCCCCGTGGCGTCTCTCCACGTCAGACGACCCGGCAGGCGCAGGGAGCGGCGCTCTGCGATGCGGTCGCGCCGGGCGAGTGCGGGGGGCTGGGGGATGGTCTCGATCACGGCATGTCCCTCGGGTTGCGGGGTGATATCTCATCACCCTGTCTATCAAGGTCCGAGCCGGCCGGTGCCTCCATCTGCGAAGGACGGCGTCATCCCATAACCTATTGTGTAATCAGGACTAATACGGAAGAGAAGTTGGAGGAGTGTGGATACGTAGTATCCAATGAGGTGGATACCAGGGTAGCCGGTATCCAGCGGGGCAGCCCCGCGAGAGACTACGCCCCGGCCATATCGCGGATGCCGAGCCGCTGCATCTTCAGATACAAACCGCGCCGGGTCAGGCCAAGCGCCCGCGCCGCGTGGGTCACGTTGCCGTGCGAGCGCTCCATGGCCGCAGAGATGGCCTGCCGCTCCACCTGCTCCACCAACCGGGCGAGGATCTCCGTGCTGCCCGGGGACGGCGCCAGCTGCCCCGGCGAGGTGGTGGCGGAGACCCCGGCCGCAGGGGCCGCGAGCTCCGCCGACAGGTGCTCCGGTTCGATGGTGGCCCCGGGCGCGCTCATGGCCACGGCCCGCTGAATCTCGTTGCGGAGCTGCCGCACATTGCCGGGCCACCAGTAACGGACGAACAGATCCAGCGTGCTGCGACTGAAGTGCACGTCCGGATTGCCCATCCGCTCACGCGCGTCGCGGAGGAAGAAGGTGGTGAGGTGGGGAATGTCCTCGCGCCGCTCGCGCAGCGGGGGCACGTGAATGCGAATCACACTGAGCCGGTAGTACAGATCCTCGCGGAACCGCCCTTCGGCCACGCGCTGTTCGAGATCGGCGTTGGTGGCCGCGAGCACGCGCACGTCGACCGCCAGGGGACGCGTGTCGCCGATGGGCATCACCTCGCCCTGTTCGAGGAACCGCAGCAGCTTGGGCTGGACGTCGATCGGCAGATCGCCCACTTCGTCGAGCAGCAACGTGCTCCCGGTGGCGGAGCGGATGAGGCCCGGTTGATCGGTGACGGCACCCGTGAACGCGCCCCGGCGGTGCCCGAACAACTGGCTGTCGGCGAGTTCGCGGGTCGTGGTGGTGCAGTTGTACGGCACCAGGTGCCGTGCGCTGCGCCGGGAACCCGCATGGATGGCGCGCGCCACCAGGTCCTTGCCCGTGCCGCTTTCGCCGGTGATGAGGACGGTCAGGTCGTGTCCCTGGAGCCGCTGGATCTGCTCGCTCACGCGAAGCATGGCGGGACTGGCACAGACGAAGCCGGGCAGGAGCGGCTCGAGGGAGCGCTCGCCGACGGCGTCGGGCAGCGGCGAGGGCTCGCGGGCGGCGCACAACTCGAACCCCTGCCGGGCAACCGCCGCGAACATCCGGAGGCGACGCAGCGCGGTGTCGGCCGCCGGCTGAGACGCCAGCGCGGCGCAGTAGCGCTGTCCCTGGTGCGTGCGCCCCAGGGATTCCCAGAAGAGGAGCCGGTCGAGCGTGTGGCGGCGCTGGGCGAGCGCCGCCCGGGCCAGGTCCTCGGCCGCGGCCTCGTCGCACCCTGCGGTGGCCATGATGCGGATGCCGCCACCGCGCTCCTGCTCGAACACGACCGCTGCCTCCGCCCGGGCAACTTCGACGAAGACCGTGACGGTCTCCCGGGCCAGGAGATAGTCGAAGATCGAGGCATCCACCAGCCGCCGGACCACGGCGTCGTCGGCGTCGTCCGGTTCGACGCGGTCCAGGGGTGCCGACGCCGCCACCAGCTGCCGGGCCCGGTCGGCCTCCCCGAGATCGTGGAGGGCTCCGAGCGTGGTGAACATGGCTGCGGCTGCCTCGATCTGGGCCGTCGCCTGCGCGAGGAATCCGGCCCGCGCGGCGACGCGCCCCTGCGCGAGCCGGCTCACGGCCGCCTGGTAGCGCTCCCCGAGGAGGTCGAAGACCGTGGCGCTCTGGGCGAAGTCGTGGCGTGCGGCCGCCAGGCGGTCGAGGCGCTCGCCGACGGTGCCGCGCACGCGCAGGTACTCACCCCAGGTCGCCGGTGCGGTGCGTCGATCGAGACGGCCGGCCAGCGCGGTCAGTCGCGCCTCGGCCTGCTCCGTGCGTCCGGCGGCGACCTGGGG
>JABFRY010000230.1 GCA_013140955.1 Acidobacteriota bacterium | reverse complement strand
GGTCGGGGACGTGCGGCCGGCCGACGTCCTGCCTGCGGGCGTGGTGCTCGCAGACCGTCGTGCGGTCTTCTTTGCCATCGGAAACTCCAGGGTCAGGGCAGCCGCAGCAGCGGACGCGCGTTCAGGGTGCCGGGCCAGGGAATCGAGATCAGCACGGCGAGCAGGGCCAGGGTGAAGAAGATGGCGGCCGTCCGATGGCGCTGCGCGTCGCCCGAGGCCTTGCGGATGCGCACCCGGCCGATATGCGCCAGCGCGAGGGCCACGACCATGCCGAAGACGTGCTCCACGGCCCAGAAGCGCAGCACGGGATTGGCCATGGCCGCGCCCATGTCCTGCAGGGCGACCCGCGTCACCGGACTGGTCACCGCGTACAGCACGACGCCCAGCAGCAGCTGGATGTCGAGGGCGATGGTGAACCAGAGGCCCCAGGCCCCGTCGGACGCGGTCCAGCCACGGCGTGCCTGCCACCCGGTGATGCCCCGGGCCACGGCGACCAGGCCGGCGACGATCACGAGCCACCGCAGGAGGGAGTGCAGCGCGAGGACGCCTGTGTGCATGGCCGCCATTCTACGGCCATTCGAGGGCGATCGCATGCGGCGAGGGCCTGCGCTTGCTGCGCCTGCGGCCGCGCAGTAACATCGTCTGCTTACGGGTGCCACGGACGGGCTCACAGAGTGCCCAACGCGTCACGATGCCCGCGCCACAGATGACAGACGCTGCTGAGATCGCTCGTGCGCCCCTCGTCGTCAGTGGAGCGCGCACGCACAACCTGAAGAACGTCGACCTGGTCCTGCCGGCCGGGGCGCTGATCGTCGTCACGGGCGTGAGCGGCTCGGGCAAGTCGTCCCTGGCCTTCGACACCATCTACGCCGAGGGCCAGCGACGCTACGTCGAGTCGTTGTCGGCCTACGCGCGCCAGTTCCTCGAGCGCATGGAGAAGCCGGACGTCGATCGCATCGACGGCATCTGTCCCGCCATCGCCATCCGCCAGAAGAACGCCATCCGCAACCCTCGATCGACGGTCGGCACGACGACCGAGATCCAGGACTATCTGCGGCTGCTCTACGCGCGCGTCGGGCGGACGTACTGTCGCCAGTGCGGCGAGGAGGTCGTGCGCGAGACGGCCGAACTGGTGGCGGCGCGTCTGGGCGCCCTGCCCGAGGGCGCGCGGGTGCTGATCGGCTTCGACCTGCCGGTCGTCACGCTGCGACCCACATCAGACGTGGCGGCCGAGGCGGCGGCCGAGGCCGGGGACGACGCCGCGGACGCCGACGAGTACGAGGCGGCCGAGCCAGCGGCGACCACCCCGGACCCCGCGGCGGCGACGCTCGACACGCTCAGGCGCCGCGGGTTCGGCCGGCTGCTGGTGGACGATGTCGCCGTGCCCTTCGAGGAGGTAGATGCGCAGTGGCTTCGCGGACGGGCCAGCGTGCAGGTCGTCGTGGACCGGCTCCGCATGGAGGGCGATCTGCGCGCCCGCCTCACCGACTCGATTGAGACCTCGTACCGCGAGGGGGGCGGGGCGGCGTTCGCGCTGGTCCTGCCCGATCGTGACGCGCTGCCGGGCACGGCACCCACGCGCCTCGACTTCTCGGAACGCTTCGAGTGCCGGCCCTGCGGCATCGCTTACGAGGTGCCGCAGCCGCGGCTGTTCTCGTTCAACAATCCGTTCGGCGCGTGTCCCACGTGCCACGGGTTTGGCAACGTCATCGAGCTCGACATGGACCTGGTGGTGCCCGACCCGGCCAAGACCATCGCTGGCGGCGCCATCGAGCCCTGGACGAAGCCGCACTACCGCACGGCGCTGGCGGAGCTGAAGCGCGTGGCGAAGAAGACCGGACTGCGGCTCGACGTGCCGTGGTCGGCCCTCACCGACGAGGAGCGGCGCTTCGTCGTGGACGGTGACGGCGAGTACGAGGGCATCCGCGGCTTCTTCCGCTGGCTGGACCGCAAGAAGTACAAGGTGCACGTCCGCGTCTTCCTGAGCCGCTACCGTGGCTATCTGCCGTGCCCCGAATGCGGCGGCGCCCGGCTGCGGCGCGAGGCCCGGGACGTGCGGCTGGGCGGTGAGTCGATCGACGCGGTGTCGGGTTTGACGGTCCGGGGCTGCCAGGCGTTCTTCGACCGCCTCGCCCTCGGCGAGAAGGATGCGACGGTGGCCGAGACCGTCCTGCGGGAGATCCGCAAGCGGCTGCGCTTCCTGAGCGACGTGGGCCTCGACTACCTCACTCTGGACCGCCTGTCGTCCACCCTCTCGGGCGGCGAGTCGCAGCGGATCAATCTGGCCACCTCCCTCGGGTCGGCCCTCGTGGGCACGCTCTACGTCCTCGACGAGCCGTCGATTGGCCTCCACACGCGCGACAACCAGCGCCTGATCCACATCCTCCAGCAGCTGCGCGACCAGGGCAACACGGTGCTCGTGGTCGAGCACGACGAGGACATGATCCGCGTGGCCGACCACGTGGTGGACATCGGTCTCGGTGCGGGCGAGCAGGGCGGCCGTGTGGTGTTCTCCGGGTCGTTCGCGGCCCTGCTCGAGGAGCCACGCTCGCTCACCGCGAAGTACATGCGGAAGGAGCTGGCGATTCCGGTGCCCTCCCCCCGGCGCCGCGGGACGGGCCAGGTCATCCGGCTGCTGGGCGCGACCGAGCACAACCTGAAGGACATCGACGTCGAGATTCCGCTGAACACGTTCACCTGCGTCACCGGCGTGAGCGGCAGCGGCAAGTCCACGCTCGTGCACGACGTGCTCTACGCCGCCATCAAGCGCGCGAAGGGTGGATGGGACCGGCGCGTCGGCAGCCATCGCGGCCTCGAAGGACTGGCCCTCATCAGCGACGTGGTGCTGGTGGACCAGACACCCATCGGGCGGACGCCGCGGTCGAATCCGGTGACCTACCTGAAGGCGTTCGATCCGATCCGCGAGCTGTTCGCGGCCACGAAAGACGCCAAGGCGCGGGGGTTCACGGCGAGCGCGTTCTCGTTCAACGTGGCCGGCGGCCGCTGCGAGGCGTGTCAGGGCGAGGGTGAGATCCGCGTGGACATGCAGTTCCTGGCCGACGTGTTCGTGCCGTGCGACCAGTGCGATGGCCGGCGCTTCAAGGCGCAGGTGCTCGAGGTGCGCTACCGCGGCAAGTCGGTGCACCAGGTGCTCGAGATGACCGTGCGCGAGGCCATCGCGTTCTTCGCCACGTCCCCGAAGGTGCTGCGCCGCCTGCAGGTCCTCGACGAGATCGGCCTCGGCTATCTCAGGCTGGGACAGCCCGCCACCACGTTGTCGGGCGGCGAGGCGCAGCGCATCAAGATCGCGGCGCACCTGTCCACCTTCAGCGGCGACCGCCTGCTCTATATCCTCGACGAGCCCACGACGGGCCTGCACTTCGACGACATCGCCAAGCTGCTGGCGGCGTTCCGCAAACTCATCGACGCCGGCCACACCCTGCTCGTCATCGAGCACAACCTCGACGTGATCAAGACGGCCGATCGCCTGATCGACCTGGGCCCCGAGGGCGGAGAGGGCGGCGGCGAAATCGTGGCCGTCGGAACGCCGGAGGAGGTGGCGCAGGTGGAGTCGTCATTCACCGGACAGGCCCTGCGCGACGTGCTGGCGAGCGGCCGCTCGCATGCCTACGCGGGGCACTGACGTCCTCCCGCGCGCGTTCTACGCCAGGCCGACCCTCGAGGTGGCCCGGGACCTCATCGGCAAGGTACTGGTACACCGGGCCCCGGAGGGCGAGGCGTCCGGCATGATCGTCGAGGTGGAGGCCTACATCGGCGAGGACGATCCCGCCTGCCATGCCGCGTCCGGACCGACACCCCGCAATGCCCCCCTGTACGGTCCTCCCGGCTTCGCCTACGTGTACTTGAACTACGGCCTGCACTACCTGGTGAACGCGGTGACGGAGGGAGACGGGATGCCTGCCGCCGTGCTCATTCGCGCGCTGGCGCCCCTCGACGGCCTGCCGTTGATGCGCGGTCGCCGCCATCGTCCGGGGGGACCGCTGCGGACCGAAGCGGTCTGTCGGGGGCCTGGGTGTCTCACGCGCGCCCTCGGGGTCACGCTCGCCCACAACCGTGCCGACCTGACCACCGGCGTGCTCACCATCGAGGACCGCGGGCTGCGGCCCGGGCCCGTGGTGTGGGGCCCTCGGGTGGGCATCCGCGTGGGCACCGATCGCGCGTGGCGCTGCCACGTGGACGGACACGCGTCGGTGTCGGCCGCCCGGCGCGGGCCGCCCAGGTGAGGCTCCAGGCGTCCGGCAGTGCTACGATTCGGGGACTACACCATGGGACAGACCCTCTTCCAGAAAGTGTGGGATGCGCACACCGTGCGCAAGCTCCCATCCGGCCAGACCCAGTTGTTCATCGGACTGCACCTCGTGCACGAGGTCACCAGCCCGCAGGCGTTCGATACGCTGCGCGCGCGCCAGTGGCCCGTGGCGCGGCCCGACCGGACCTTCGCCACCGTGGACCACATCGTGCCGACCCGCGAGCGGACGCGCCCGTTCCTCGACGTGCAGGCGGAGGACATGATCAGCGCGCTCGAGCGCAACTGCCGCGACTTCGGCGTGCGCTTCGCGGGCCTCGACGACGAGCGTCAGGGCATCGTCCACGTGATCGGACCGGAACTCGGGCTGACCCAGCCCGGCCTGACGATCGTCTGCGGCGACTCGCACACCTCCACCCACGGGGCCTTCGGCGCGGTGGCGTTCGGTATCGGCACGTCGCAGGTGCGCGACGTGCTGGCGTCGCAGTGCCTGGCGATGGAGCCGTTGAAGGTGCGCCGCATCCGGGTGACGGGCACGCTCCCGCCGGGCGTGTTCGCCAAGGACGTGATTCTCAGCATCATCCGGCGCCTGGGTGTGCAGGGCGGGGCGGGGTACGCCTACGAGTACGCGGGCGACGTCGTGGACCGCATGACGATGGACGAGCGGATGACGCTCTGCAACATGTCCATCGTCATGCGG
>JABFRY010000063.1 GCA_013140955.1 Acidobacteriota bacterium | reverse complement strand
CGTCGTCGCGGTGGCCGTGTTCGGCGCGCGCGCACTGTGGACCCGTCTGCCTGGCGGCGGCCGCCCGCTGGCGACGCGGGTCGCGGCCACCGTTGCGCTCTGTGCCTGCACCGTGGGGCTGTCGGCTGCCACCTTCACCCGGACCGCCGAGTACGCCGACGAGCAGACGCTGTGGCAGACGGTGCTGGACCGGTGGCCCAGCGCGCGGGCGCACCGCAACATGGCCACCGCCCTCAAGCGCGCCGGGCGGGACGCGGACGCCCTGCCGCACCTCCGGGCCGCCACGGTGGATCATCCAGAGGCGCGCTTCGCGCTCGGCTACGAACTGGTGGAACAGGGGCACCTGGCCGAGGCCGTGGGCGAGCTCGAACAGTATCTGCGCGACTACCCGATGAGCACGGAAGCCGTCACGGCGCACACCCTTGCCGCGGGTGCCCTCGTGCGACTGGAACGCGTGGGAGCGGCCGTCGGGCACTTGGCCCGTGCGACGGCCCTGGCGCCGGCCGACGGCCAGGCGTGGCTCTCGTACGGGACGGCCCTCGCCGAACTCGGCCGACTGCCGGAGGCGGAGGGTGCGCTCCGCCGGGCCGTGGCCCTGCAGCCGGGCAGCGCCGGGCCGTCGATGATGCTGGGGCTGGTGCTCGAGGGACAGGGCCGGCTGCGGGACGCCGCGGCGTCGCTCGAGCGGGCGGTCGTGATCGACCCCACCGACGCGGAGGCTCGGGCTCATCTGGGGCGCGTGCGGGCCGCCCTGCCGTCCCGCTGAGCACACCGGGGCGAAGGCCTCCTTCGCCCGCTACAATAGGCGCCGTGCGCCTCCACCGCGTCTCACGCCCGTGCAACCGTCCCCACGCCGACCGGCGTCACGCGCCCGGTGCCCTGCTCACCGTGCTGCTGTCCGCCAGCCTGCTGCTGGGCGCCTGTGCAGGCCCGCTCGAGGTGGCGACCATCCAGGTGGGCCGCTCCATCAACAGCGACGGCAGCGTGGCGGAGCACACCACGCGGTTCACGCCGCGCGACACGGTGCACGTGTCGGTGCTCACGACCGCCGCGGGCTCCGGCGATATCACCGTGCGCTGGATGCGCACGGGGAGCGTCCTCAGCGAGGCGACCAAGGCGGTGTCGTACCGGGGCGCGGCGGCCACCGAGTTCCGCCTGCAGAGCACGGCGGGCTTCCCGCTGGGCGACTACAGCGTGGAGATCATCGTGGACGGCACCTCGATCGGCACGCGGAACTTCCGCGTCGTCCCGTCCTGACCCGCATCTGAACCGCGCTGTCGCCTGCGGCCCCCGCCGACCGGGCTCGATTCGACGCTTCCGTGCTCCCTCCGTCCGCCAGGTGGGCACGCCGCGCTGACACCACCGGGTCGTTACCGCCGGGCCGACGCGCCCTCATTGCGGCGCGGGCGGTGCCGGGTTGGCACTGGTGAGCCGAGACTGCCGCACCACCCGCCCAGCCCGCCGTCCCGAGGGGCGGCCGGCCCCACCCGGCACGCGGCGTTGATGAAATCGTGACTTGCGCACGAGCGAAAGTACGGCGAATATACGGCTCGCCTTGTCTGCCGGTGTGCCCATTCGTCGTGGCGCGCGCCGGATGCCCGCTTCTCACCGTTCACGGAGGTTCGTCATGTCACTCGCACAGCAGGCTCTCGCCGAACTCGACTCCGCTCAGGAGTACTTCAACCGCTCCACACGCACCCTCACGGAGGCCCAGTCGGGGCTCGCGCCCGCCGAGGGCATGATGACCGCGGCGCAGCAGGTGGCGCATGCCGCGCAGACCATCGAGTGGTTCGTCGAAGGGGCCTTCCGACCCGAGGGCTTCGATCAGGACTGGGAGACCCACGCCAAGGCGGTGCAGGCCGTCACGTCGCTGGCTGCCGCGCGGGAGTGGTTCGACCGGGCGGTCGCCTCCGCGAAGGGCACCCTGGGGAGCAAGTCCGACGCCGACCTGCTGGCTCCGCTCGCGCCGGGGCCGATCATGGGCGGCGCGCCGCGCGTGGCCATCGTCAGCGCGATCACCGATCACACGGCGCACCACCGCGGCGCACTCACCGTGTACGCGCGCACGGCGGGTCTGGTGCCGCCGATGCCCTACATGGACATGTAGCACCGCACGCTGCACCACGCGGAAGGCACCACGCGGAAGGCACCACGCGGAAGGCACTGCGCAGGAAGTGCTCGCAGGAAGTGCTGCGCAGGAAGTGCTGCGTAAGATTCAACACGCAGGGGGTGCCGCGCAGGAGGTGCCGGGGGACGGCGCGGGGCATGGCGGCCGGCGTGGACCGCCGTGCCCCGCGGTCGGCCTAACGGCGGTGCGCGCGGGCGAACGTCAGCGCGAACTCGCGCAGGCGCGGATTGGTCTGCCCGAGCGCCTCGGCCTCGGCCACGGCGCGGGCTTCGTCCCAGTGGTCCACGGCAACGCGCTTGATGAGCCACATCGTCGCCGCGCGGTTCCCGCCCGCGCAGTGGACGAAGGCGGGTTCGGCGCCGGGCGAGGTGATGGCGTCGAGGAACTGCGCCGCCGCCCGCTCGTCGGGCGACCCGTCGAACGGCACGTGGTAGTAGCGCAGGCCGGCGGCCTTGGCCGCAGCCTCTTCGCGCTCCACCTCGGCGCCAGGCTCGGATGCCAGCCGCAGATTGACGATCGAGACGAAGCCCATCTTCCGGATCTCTGGCACGACCGTGGCCGTAATCGCGCCGGCACAGGCGATCGTGGTCTCGATCCGCCGCAGATTGGTGATGCCGGCCACCTGTTCCGTGGACACCTGCTGGGCACCGGCCGTGACCGGACCAAGGACGAGGATGCCGAGCAGCGCCGACAGTGTAAGCATGCGTGAACCCATTCGTGCCTCCTGAGGGCGACCATCGCGGCGCGCCGCCGATATTCTACGTCGCACCCGTCCGCCCCCTGAGTCCGGGGGCCACCCTGTTGACTTGCGCGCGTCGTGACGATAAGAAAGGGGGGTCGTTTTCCCACGCGGGGTGACATCACGATGAAGCGCCTCTCCCTCCTGCTGTCGTGCATCGCGCTGGTCTGTGGAACGGCCGTCGAACTCCGCGCCGCGGAGGAGGCGGACGTGCGCGGATACTTCCGCGCGCGCCTCGATTCGGATATGGCCGCGGTGAAGGTGTACCGGCCGGAATATCCCTTCTGGCAGTACGTCTTCACGATCCCGGACGGCAACATCATCTTCGGCAGCGCGCGCGACGGCCGCCTGCTGGCCGTCTTCCCCACGAGCGGCGACTGGGTGCGCGATGGCCAGTGGGAAGACCGGACACTCGCGGGGACGCTCACAGGCCTGACGCTGCCGCGACGTCTCGACGACCGGCGCGACCAGGTGGTGAAGCTCCTGGAACCCTCCATCGGCCCCCTCGTCCACAATCCGGCCCGCGGCCGCTTCCTCATGCCGAACGCGGCGCGTTACGGCGCGTTCCTGTCGGAGTGGGGCACCATCTACGAGCGATTCGGCGTGCCGGCCGAGATCGGCCTGGCACAGGCGATCCTCGAATCGGGTCTCGACGGCCGTGCCAGGTCGAGCGCACAGGCGCTCGGCTTCTGCCAGTTCCTCCGCCGCAACTGGGACTACCTGAATCGCCTGACCCCGAACGTGATCGAGGCGTTCAACCAGACCACGCAGGCCCCCTACTGCGCCGCGTACCTCTCGGTGCTGGCGACGATGTACGGCAGCTACATCCCGGCGCTCTCCGAGCACCACGCGGGCGGCGTGAACGTGGGGCGTGCCGTGATCAACGGCGAACGGCTCGGCGGCGACAGCATTCGCGACCAGTACCTGCTCGGGTCGGCCTTCGCGGTCAACCTGCGCAGCATTTCGATTCCGCGTTACAAGGACCTCTTCCGGACCTACGGCGTGCGCTCGTTCCGCTACGCGGAGATGGTGTTCGGGAACACGGTGAACGTCCAGCGGCTCATCGAGGAACACCCCCAGCAGCAGGTCTTCGCGATGCGGACGCCGCGGAGCCTCACGCTCGCCGAGATCACGCGCGCCACGAAGCTGTCGGACGACGAGGTGCGCCGCTTCAACCCGGCGCTCCAGTCGCGGGTGCCGGCCACGGCCAATCTGTACCTGCCGTCGCCGGTGAAGGCCTTCGGCGAGGACGTCACGTTCTGGCACCGCCCACCGAACGCCGCGTTCCTCACCGCGCTCGATGACTTCCTGCACCTGGAGCCCGGCGTCCAGCTGTGGCACGACGCCGCCTTCGAGCCCACCCTTCGTGAGTTCCGGGACCGCTTCGCGAACACCGGCATCGAGGAGGGCACGGTGATGGCCGCCACGCTGTCGTATGTGATCAGCGACCTGCGCACCAGCCGTCGGGCCGCCATCCTCGAGGACTTCCGGACCAACGGCAACATCCTGCAGCTGTTCCAGCGCGGGGTCGAAGAGCTGCAGTCCACGCTGGCCGGCGACTAGACGCGCCGCCACAGACCGCGCCGGCATTCGACCGGCGCGGCATCTGCTCATCGCGCTTCTCATCGCCATCTCATCCCCACCTGCTACTACTGCCGGGTATGCGGATCCCCGGCTTCCGGGTGCCCGGTCTCGTGCCGGCCCTGTGCCCCGTCCTGACCGTCCTTTTCTGTCTCGTCCTCATCCCTGCCGCGCCGGCCGCCGGCCAGCAGGCGCCCTTCACCCTGGGCGACGCGCTGGCGCGGGCCAGGGATACCTCGCCCGAGGGTGCAGCCGCCGACGCACGCGTCGAGGCGGCCCAACGGGCCGTGGACGTCTCGGGACGCCTGCTCAACCCGGTGGCCGAGTTCCGGTGGGAGAACTGGGGATCGCTCGCGCCCGCTCCCGGCCTGCCGCCAGACGTCTTCGCCACGCTCACGCAGACCGTGGAACTGGGCGGCAAGCGGGCATTGCGCCGCGACACGGCGGCCGCCGGGCTCGGCACCGCCCGGGCGGGAGCCTCGGTGGCGCGCTACCTGCTCTCGCTCGACATCACGCGCGCCTACATGGAGGC
>JABFRY010000352.1 GCA_013140955.1 Acidobacteriota bacterium | reverse complement strand
GGTACAGCCACGGCACGTCCAGGCTGTGCAGGCCGTGATAGACCCAGCGCTCGACCCGCGTGCGCTGCACCTCGCGCTGGACCAGGTTCCCGTCGTGGGCGTCGAGATACAGCCACGTGCCGTCGGCGTCGTCGAAGCGCACGCGCAGCACGGGCAGGCGGCGCTCGGCCCCGCGCCCGTAGTAATAGGCGTCGAATGCCGTCAGCCACGTGGCGTCCACGGGCGCGGCATCGGGCATCACGGCCTGCGCGGCCTCGAGCAGTTCCTCCGGGCTGAACAACTCGCCGACCTGGCGGTCGATCCCATCGGCGCGTACCAGCAGATGTCGCGGGGCCGCGGCGGCGACGGCCGTGCCGAGCGCGGCCACCGGGACCGGCGCATAGGCGATGTAGAACGGCCGGCCGAGGAAGGTGCGGAACTCGACTGCCTTCGGCGCGAACTCCGCCGCGAACTCCCGGACGGCGTCGGCGGGTGACAGGCCGAAGCGGGCCGGGTCCACGCGCGCGCCGCGGATGGCCAGTACCTGGGCGGGCTCGGGCCCGTTGCCGGGGCTCCATTCCCACGGCACCATCGAGAGCATGCCGCTCAGCAGGAAGGTGCACGTCGCCACGCCGAAGACCAGTCCGGCGTAGTGGTGCCAGCGCATCCAGCCCGCATACGGCGAGAACGACGTGCCGCCCGCATGGCGCCGGCGCAGCGACACGCGCCAGACGCCGATGACGAGTCCGAGCAGGCAGACAACGAGCCCGGCCAGCGATCCGTAGACGATGAGGTCGTACCAGATAGGGCCCTGCACCCGGAGCGGCCTGAAATAGAACCAGTGGAGCACCGGACCGGCGTAGCCCCAGAGACGGCTCGCCCGCGTGGTCTTCAGCGCGATGTCTCCCGTGGCCGTCTCGACGTAGAGTTCGGTGCCGCCCGCGTCGCCCAGGCGAATCCGGTGCAGCGGACCGGACAGCGCGAAGGGGTGTCCGATCGTCCACTGGTCGGGCTCGGTGACGAGATCCGCGACCGCCGCCGTGGCCGCGTGCTCGGGGAACGCGTGGCGCGCCACGCCAAGCGCCGCCTGCGCGTCGAGAGGCTCGAGCACGCGCCCGTCGTCGGCGAAGACGCTCACCCACCCCTGCCGCCCGAGCAGGCGATACACGGGGCGAGTCCCGAGCGTGAGGAGGAACATCCGCTGGGGCAAGCCGTCGAGCCCGGCACGGGCGACGGCATCGGCCGCGGTGAGGCCGACGCGCTCCGCCTCGAGCGGCGCCAGGCGCGCGAGACGTTCGGCGGCGCCGTATTCGGGCATGCGGTGGAACACCATCACGAGGCCCGAGGCGAACCAGGCGAGGAACACGAGGCAGAACAGCACGCCCGTATACCGGTGCACGCGGATCAACAGGCCCAGCAGCCGCTTCATGGCAGCGGACTATACCTCTCCTTCCGCACCTCTCCTTCCACAGAGGAGTTCACGCGCTCTTTACACGAACGCCGTACATCCTGCTCAACTGCTCGGACACAGTGCCATCCCGAGACGTTCACACACCCGCACAGATCCCTGCTCCCCGGGAGGCACTCGACATGATTCGCACTCTTCTGGCGGCCACGGCCGGCCTCGGCCTGCTCGTCGCCACACCCCTGGCCAGTGACAACGCGGCCGCCGTCCGCGGCACCACCGATTCGTTCCAGCCCATCGCCACGTTCAGTGTGCCGGAGAGCACCGCTGCCGAAATCGTCTCGGCGACGCCCGACGGCCGACGCCTGGTGTACTCGGACGCCATCGGGCAGCGCTTCGGCCTCGTCGACATCTCGAATCCCGCGCGGCCCGCGCAGCTGGCGACGGTGGACGCCGGGGGCGACCCGACGAGTGTTGCCGTACTCCCCGGGGGCGAGTACGCGATTGGCGCCGTGCAGCCGGGCACGCTCGTCCTGATCGACCTGGCCACGTTCCAGATCACCGCCCGGCTCGCGATCGGGGAAGGCCCTGACGCCGTGGCCGTCACCACGATTGCCGGCCAGACCGTCGCCGTCATCGCCATCGAGAACGAGGGCGCGGCGAAGGGCGAAGTGAACGTCGTGCAGGTGGACCTCGCCGACTTCGCGGCGTCGCCGGTGGCGACGGTGCGGTTCGACGACCCCACCGCCCTGTCGGCAGCCGGCCTCCTCGCCGTGGACGACCCGCAGCCCGAGTACGTGGCGATTCACGGCATCCTGGCGGCGGTCACGCTGCAGGAGAACAACGGGATTGCCATCATCGACATCAGCAACCCCGCGGCGCCGGTGCTGCGCCGGCTCTTCTCGGCGGGTGTCGTGGCCGATCGACCGGCCGACCTGCTGGATGACGAGACCATCGCCTTCACGGGGATCTACCCGTCCGACGTCGCCGCGTCGGTGCCCACCGCCGGGAGCCGGATCCCGGACGCCATCGCCTGGAGCCGTGACGGTAACGTGCTCTTCACGGCGGATGAGGGCGAGGAGGCCTATGAGGGCGGACGTGGGTGGAGCGCGCGCGACCCGTTCGGTGTCTTCCTGCGGGACGACGGCGGCGAGCTCGAAGCCACCGCGGTGCGCTACGGCCACTACCCGGATGGCCGCTCCGATGCCAAGGGCATCGAGGTCGAAGGGGTCGCGACGGCGGTCTACGGGACCACGGAGTTCATGTTCGCCACCTCCGAGCGCGGCTCGTTCGTCGGCATCTACGCCCTCGACCATGCCAACCGTCCGCGCTTCGTCCAGCTCCTGCCGACCGGTCTCGCGCCCGAGGGCATCCTGCCCATTCCCGGCCGCAACCTGCTGGCCATCGCGGGTGAGGGCGACGACGGCGACGGCACCATCACGATCTACCGGCGGGTGCGCGGGCTCCACGAGCCGTCGGACCGCGAACCCACCATCGTTTCGCGCAGCGTGCGCGAACCGTGGGGTGCCCTGTCGGGCATGGCGGCCAGCCCGAGCAACGACACCACGATCTACGCCGTGCCGGACAACGCCCTGCCGTCGAGCATCTTCCGGCTGCGCGTCGGCGGCCCCTACGCGGATATCCGCGAGCACGTGCCCGTCACCATCGGGGGCGTGCAGGCCCGGTACGACCTGGAGGGCATCACCGTGGACACGTCCATCGCCAAGCCCCGCAGAGCCGGCTTCTGGCTGGCGTCGGAGGGCAACGGCACCACCACGCGGAACATGCTCGTGCAGGTGGACCGGAGCGGTGCGGTGGTCCGGGAAATCGTGCTGCCGGCCGACGTGGACGCGCCCGGCGGCCTCATCACCAGCAACGGCTTCGAAGGTGTGGCCGTGTCGAGCGACCGGCGCTACCTCGTGGTGGCCATCCAGCGGCCCTTCCGTGGGGACGAGACGGTGGGCGGCCTCGCGCACACCCGCATTGCCCGGTACGACCTGCGCAACGAGCGGTGGGAGACGTTCTTCTACCCGCTGACCGTCTCGCCGGGAACCATCGGCCTGTCGGAGATCACGGTGGTCGGGCAGACGCGCCAGGGCTCGGACATCTACGCCGTCATCGAGCGCGACAACCGCATCGCGGATGCGGCGAACCTGAAGCAGGTGCTCACGTTCACGCTCGAAGGGCTGTCGCCGGTCGACATCGCCACCCTCGCCAACGAGGGCAGCATCGCGGGCGCGACCGTGACGAAGCGCCTGCTCCGAGACGTGCTGCCGGTCTTCACGCCCTACGAGAAGGTGGAGGGGCTCGCCCTGACGCCCAGCGGCGACCTGTGGGTCGGCCTGGACAACGACGGCGGCGAGGTGGAGTCCCGCCTCGTGCGCCTGCTGCGGCTGCGCCGCTGACGCGGCATTGCTGACACAGCGTCGCTGACCCAGTCTCTCTGAGCTGGTCTCGCCAACACATCCATGCCGTGCCTGCGCCGCCCATGCGGCCCGGGCACGGCACGGACCGACCCTCCGCCCGTGGGCTTTCGTCGGGCCGTGTGTGCCCGCACCGCAGCGCAGCCGGGTGCGCTATAGTCGCCACATGTCCCTTGCCGACAGGCTCTCCTCGTGGCTCGCGCATCAGGTGGACACCGCCCACGCGCAGGGCCTGGTGACGGGCCTGAGTGGGGGCGTGGACTCCGCCGTGGTCGCCCGGCTGTGCCAGCTCGCAACGCCCGCGCACTGCCTCGGCGTCATCATGCCGTGTCACAGCGATCCGCGTGACGAGGACGATGCCCAGCTGCTGGCTGCGCAGTTCCGCATTCCCGTGATGCGCCTCGATCTCGGCCCGCCCTACGACGAGCTGATCGCGCGCGTGGACACCGCGTTCACCCACGCCCCCGGTCTGCGCCCGCACGCCACCGACGACATCCGGGCGCGCATGCCGCTCGCCAACATCAAGCCGCGCCTGCGTATGACGGCGCTCTACGCCATCGCCAATCGCCTGAACTACCTGGTGGCCGGCACCGGCAACCGCAGCGAGCTCGCCATCGGGTACTTCACCAAGTACGGCGACGGCGGCGTGGACCTGCTGCCCCTCGGCCGGCTCGTCAAGCGCGAGGTCCTCGCACTGGCCCGCGAGCTGGAGATCCCGCAATCGATCGTCGAGCGCACGCCGACGGCCGGGCTCTGGCTCGGGCAGACCGACGAAGCGGAGATGGGATTCACCTACGACCAGCTCGAGTCGTACCTGGCCGGCGGGTCCGGGACGGTGCCCGACGACGTGGCCCGGCGCATCGGACACCTCGTGACGAGCAGCGAGCACAAGCGGCATCTGCCGCCACTGCCGCCGGCCTGACCGTGGCCGGGACGACGCGTCATCCGGGCACGCCGGCGCGCCCTGGTGCCGACGCCCCTCCCCGGGAGACCACCAACCAGGCGACCGCTGCCCTCCCGCCCCACCTGCTGCTGTACGACGGTGCCTGCGGCCTGTGCGCCGCCAGCGTGCAGTTCATCCTGCGCCACGAACGCGGGCACGATCTCGCGTTCGTGGCGCAGGATGAACTGCACGCTGGCGGCGCACAGGCCGCAGGCACCGTCGTACAGCAGCAGGT
>JABFRY010000051.1 GCA_013140955.1 Acidobacteriota bacterium | reverse complement strand
GTTCCTGCTCGCCGGCGTGGTCTGGCTGGCCGGGCTGCTGACCTGGGGCGTCGTGACCTGGGGCGCCCTGCGGGGCGAGACCTGGCGCATTCCGTTCGTGGCGGGACTGGCCGATCGGCTGGACCGCGGCCGCCGTACGCGAGAAGAGCCGGCGGATCCGCCGGCTCTCTCCCTGCCGCGAACGCGCGCGGGGCGCCTCTAGAGCGTCGGCACCTGCTCCGGCGTGATATCGCCGTTGGCGTGCTTGAACAGATACTGGTTGCGGTTCATCGCCGGGGTCACCGGCGTCCGCAGCTCGATGTCGATCACCTCGCCCGGCGCCAGCGGCGTGCGGTGCCGATAGGAGTCGCCCGTCACCGGGTTGCCCTGCGCGTCGTACCAGTTGTCGTCCACCTGGAAGCCGGCGATCGAATTGGTGGCCGACGGGTTCTTGACCTTCAGCGTGGTCACCAGCTCCGTGCCCTGGCGCCGCGCGTTGGGCGCCGTGAACTGGATCGTGGCCGCGCCCCGGATGGGCGGGCTGATCGCCTGCAGCGGCGAGTTGGGATCCGGTTCGGTGGACAGCAGCGCACTCGTGGCGCCATCGCCCTCGGCAGGCGCAGCGGGCTCGGGCTGCGGTGCACTGCACCCCAGCGCGGCAACCAACAGAACGGCGCTGACCGTCGGGAGCGCCTGATACCTCTTCATAGTGAATGACCTCCAGCAGACACCCCGGGCTCGGGGCGGAGTGATTATAGGCGCTTACATCTCGCCGTTCCAATCCTCGGGCTCGGGCGTGGCGGACCGGAAGATCTCCAGGTGCCACTTCCCGCCGCCCCAGGGCTCGATGACCTCGGTGGCCACGACATCCACCAGCAACTCGGCGAACGTGCGGCCCTCGGGATCCCCCTCCAGATGGTACGCGGCGTCGTCCCATCCGAAGTTCGGGTAGAGGATCATCGACAGGAACAGGTCGTACCCGTCGTCGACCACGATCAGCTGCCCGCAGGGTCGCTTGATGGTCGAATGATAGATCAGGTACTTCTCGGCGCTGTGCGCCCGGATGTAGCGTTTGAGGTTGAACTCCCGGGCGACGACCTCCTCGACGGCGATCTTCTTCTCCCAGCAGTCCCGGCAATAGCGTTCCTCGCCCCGCGGCTCGGACACGTCCTTGGCACCACACAGCGCGCACTTCGACCTGGCGACGTTCGACTTCCGGGGCATCCGGCGATCTTAGGTCAGCCGCGTCCCGATCGCCAACACGGCGACGGAACAGCGGACGGGACGGCCGGGCGCCACCTGCGCGCACGACATCCGCGCGGATGGTGCATGCGAGTCGATCTCACCGGGTTGCGGCAGGGCCGTACAATTCCGTCACGTACTGCTTCACCATGCGGCGCGTCGAGAACCGCGGCAGGACGGTCCGGATCGACTCCTTGACGATGCGCAGCCAGCGTCGCGGGATGCCCCGGCCGTCGCGGTCGTAGAAGGCGGGGACGACCTGCTGCTCGAGCAGGTCGTACAGCGCCTGCGCATCGGCCCAGTCCTGGGCGGCCTGGTCGGCGGGGTCCGCCTCCCCCTGGATCAACCAGCCGTTGTCTCCGGCGTAGCCCTCCGCCCACCATCCGTCCCCGATCGACAGGTTGGGCGTGCCGTTGATCGCGGCCTTCATCCCACTCGTGCCGCTGGCCTCGAGCGGTTTGCGCGGGGTGTTGAGCCAGACGTCGCAGCCCTGGACCAGGAAGTGCGCGACGTGGAGGTCGTAGTCGTCGATGAAGGCGATGCGCCCGCCGTAGCGCGGGTCGAGGGCGCGCTGGTAGATCTGCTGCAGGTGGTGCTTGCCCGCATCGTCGGCTGGATGGGCCTTGCCCGCGAAGACCAGCTGCACCGGACGGCCGTGCAGGGTGAGGATGCGGGTCAGGCGGTCCGGATCCGCGAACACCAGTTCAGGGCGCTTGTACGACGTGAAGCGCCGCGCAAAGCCGATCGTCAGCGTCTGCTGATCGAACATCGTGCCCGCCGCGACGATGCGCGTCGCCGCCACGCGCTCCACTGTCCAGCGGTGACGCGCCCGCTCGCGGACGAACGTGAACAGGAACGAACGCAGCGCCTGGCGCGCGGCCCAGATGGCTTCGTCCGGAATGGCCAGCACGGCGTAGCCCAGTGCCGGATCGTCGTGCCGGTCCAGCCAGTCCCGGCCGAGATGCTCGTCGAACAGCCGCCGGATCTCCGAGGCGATCCACGTGGAGACGTGCACCCCGTTGGTCACCGCGCGCACCGGCAGGCGCTCCGGCGGGACGCCGGGCCAGAGCGGCGCCCACATGCGACGTGTGACGTCCGCGTGCAGCGCACTGACGCCGTTGATGCCGTCGGCGGTCCGGAGGGCGAGAGCGGTCATGTTGAACAGCGGACCGCTGCCGTTGTCGTAGTGGCCGAGTGCCAGGAACTGCTCGCGATGGGCGCCGAGGTCGCCCCAGACGCCGGCGAGGTGCTTCTCGACCAGGTTGAAGGGAAAGGCGTCGTGTCCGGCCGGCACGGGCGTGTGCGTGGTGAACACCGTGGTCCGCCGGACCTCGGCGTGCGCCTCCTCGAAGCTCCAGCCGCGTTCGCAGAGGTCGCGGATGCGCTGCAGGACGACGAAGGCCGCGTGGCCTTCGTTGAGATGGCAGGCCGCGACGTCGTGCCCGAGGGCTTTCAGCACGCGCACCCCGCCGATCCCCAGGATGATCTCCTGCTGGATGCGCGTTTCGCGGTCGCCGCCGTACAGACGGGCGGACAGCTCGCGATCCCACGGCGCGTTCTCTTCGAGATCCGTGTCGAGCAGGTAGAGCGGGACCCGCCCCACGCGCACGCGCCACACGGCCACCAGCACCGAGCGGTTGCCCAGCGGCACCGCCGTGATACAGGGGCGCCCGTCGGGCGTGATCGCCGGCTCGATGGGCGCGTCGGTCCAGTCGAGGCGCTCGTAGCGCTCCTCCTGCCAGCCGTCCGCACTCAGACTCTGGTGGAAGTAGCCCTGCGGGTACATGAAGCCCACGCCCACGAGCGGCACGCCCAGGTCGCTGGCCTCCTTGCAGTGGTCGCCTGCGAGCACCCCGAGGCCGCCCGCGTAGATGGGCAGGGACTGATGCAGGGCGAACTCGGCGGAGAAGTACGCGATGACCCGGCCACCCAGGTCAGGGCCCTGTGTCGCCCACCACGTCTCGGCGCGCGAACGCATGGCGTCGAGCCGGAGCGCCGCCGCGTCGTAGCAGGCCAGCCAGGCCGCGTCGTCCATGGCCCGGCGAAGCGCCTCGGGCGACAGGAGCTTCAGCATGCGGACGGGGTTGTGGGCGGTCTGACGCCAGAGTGCGTAGTCGAGGCGGCGGAAGACCTCGCGCACGTCCGGACTCCAGCTCCACCAGAGGTCGGAGGCGAACTCCTGGAGACGGGTCACGCGGCCGGGAAGCTGGATCACGGTGGGGTCACCCTGCAGGGCCTGGGGGCTGTGCCAGAGGGGGGCTGGCCGCTGCTCGTCACGTAGGCGAACCGCGCCATCGTAGCACGCGCGTTGCCGCGCGCGGCCGGGTCCGGCTTGCCGCTTGGTGTATCCTGATACCGCCTCGGAAGCTGAGCCCGCCTACTTGCGACAGATGTGATTCGAGCCTGCTGACTCGCGTCTCCTGCGCCCGTAACCTTAGAGCCCCGTGCTCAGGCTGGTTTCCACCAACGGCGCCCGGCTGGGCGCAGGAGAGCGTGACATGAGTCGCAAGCTGTTCGTCGGAAACCTCCCCTACCAGGCAGCAGAAGACGAGCTCAGGGATCTGTTCGGCGAAGCGGGCGCGGTGGAGACCGTCACGGTCATGCGCGATCGCGAGACCGGTCGCGCGAGGGGCTTCGCGTTCGTCGAGATGGCCTCGGACGAGGACGCGCAGAACGCGATCACGCGTCTCAACGGCTACCAGCTCGGAGGGCGGGCGCTGACGGTGAACGAGGCACGTCCACGCGAGCCCCGGTTTGGCGACGGTGGCGGCGGCGGCCGCGGGTTCGGCGGCGGGGGCAGCGGCAATCGCGGGTCCCGTGGCCGGTCGGAGCCGCGCTGGTAGTCCTTTACTCGGGAGTGAACGCCTATGGCACGTAACGCGAGACCCACGGCTGCGAAGCGTGAGCGTGAGAAAGCCCTGAACGAACGCCGCCAGCAGAAGGCTGTCAGGCGGCTCGAGGCCAAGGATCGTCGGACGCACACCGGGCCCAGGCAGGACGGTTTCGATCCAGACATCGCCGGTATCCAGCTGGGACCCCAGCCCATGGCGGACTGGCAGCTCGACGCGCTCGAGGGCGAGGAAGAGCAAGGGGAGGAGTAGCAGGGTCTCATGCGCGCCGGTCCACTGCTGGCGGTCGGCCTCGGGCTGTTCGTGGTGGGCGTGGCCGGCGTGATGGCGCAGCGCCCCGGGGTCTTCCTGGAGTCCCGGGACCACGCCGCAATCCACTACACCTCCAACGAACCTCGCGATCCGGTGGCCGCGCTCAATCGCCGGCTCCGCGCCGGTGAGACCAGCCTGCGGTTCGACCCGGTCAGCGGCTACCTCCGGTCCACGCTCGACGCGCTCGGACTTCCGCTCGAGTCTCAGGTGGCCGTCTTCTCGCAGACCAGCTTTCAGGGGGACGACATCACCCCCACCAATCCCAGGGTCATCTACTTCGGCGACTCGGCTGCGGTGGCCTGGGTTCCCGGCACCGACATCCTCGAGGTCGCGGCGGTCGATCCCCGACAGGGCGTGATGTTCTACTCCCTGGCGCAGCGGGAAGGCGCGACACCGCAGTTCCGTCGCGATGAACAGTGCCTGGTGTGCCATCTCTCCTGGGAAACCCTGGCGGTTCCAGGGTTGCAGGTCCTCACCACGTATCCCACGCTCGACGCCAACGCGTTCGCCCTGGGCGGCACCACCGACCACCGCACCCCCCTGGCCGAGCGCCGGGCTCGCCGGTGACGTACCAGCCGCCCCAGCGCTCGGCCAGGGGGGTGC
>JABFRY010000495.1 GCA_013140955.1 Acidobacteriota bacterium | reverse complement strand
TCATGGGCCACCAGCCGTTTCTCGTCCTGGCCGACCATCTGGGCCGCCGGGCCATCGCGTCGCTCAGGTGTGACGATCGCGGGGTGGGCGGCTCCACCGGCAACACGTACCGCGCCACCACGGACGACGCGGTGGCCGACGCCCGGGCGGCGCTTCGGATCCTGGCCGAACAGCCCGGCATCGATCCGCTGCGTGTCGGGCTGCTCGGGCACAGCGAGGGCGGCCTCGTCGCGCCGCGCGTGGCCACGGTGAGCGGCAGGGTGGCGTTCCTCGTGCTGCTGGCGGCACCCGCACTGCCGATGGACCAGATCCTGGTGCGGCAGACGCGCGAGGCCCTGGCCGCACAGGGCGCGGCGCCGCAGCTCATCGAGCGGGCGCTGGCGAGCCAGGCCGAAGACCTCGCCCTCGTGCAGGAGGCATCGCTGTCGGCGGAGGCGCTCACCGGGCAATTGAACGATCGGGCCGAGGCGTTCGGGGAGACGCTCACGCCGCAGGAACGGGAGACGCTCGGACTGAGCCCCGAGCGCAACGCCCAGGCCGCCCGGCTCGTGAGCACACCCTGGTTCCGCTCCCTGATGCAGCAGGATCCCGCCGATGCGCTCAGGCGGATCGACATACCCGTGCTGGCGCTGTTCGGCGGTCGGGATCGCCAGGTGGCCGCCGACACCAACGCGCCGGCCATGGAAGCCGCCCTGGCGGCGGCGCCCACGCGCGAGGCGAGCGTGCGCGTGCTCCCCGAGTTGAATCACCTCTTCCAGCACGCGGAGTCGGGCCTGCCCGCCGAATACGGCACGATCACCGAGACCGTGGCCCCTGGCGTACTCGACGCGGTGGCCGGCTGGATTGCCGAGCGATGAGCGGCCTCTACTTCGTGGCGCTGCTGTCGAGTGCGCTGGCACTCGTGCCCACGGGGGCCCATCTCGCCGAACTCGCGAGCAAGATGCAGCTGGGAGCCTCGGAGTACCTGGTGGTGCAGCAGATCTACCGTGGATGGGCGCTGTTCGGCATCGTCACGTTCGGTGCGCTCGCGTCCACGTGCGTACTCACCCTGCGATTGCGCGGGTACTCCCCGGCGTTCGGGCCAGCGCTCGTGGCCCTGCTCTGCCTGGTCGGCACGCAGGTGCTGTTCTGGGCCTTCACCTTCCCGGTGAACCAGGAGACCGACAACTGGACGGTGATGCCAGCGGCCTGGGGGATGCTGCGCGCCCGATGGGAGTACTCCCACGCCGCGGCGGCGGTCCTGAACGTCGCGGCGCTCGGTTCGCTCATCGTGTCCGTGCTGCGCCGGCCGATCGTGCGCGCCCCATCGTGACCCGTCCCCCGGACCCGACGACACCGCACGCCGGGTCGGCGAAACGGGGCGAGTCGTGGCATCCTCTGGGCGGAGGCACCAGTGCCAGCGCCCGCGAAGGACGGATTCAAGAACTACATCACGCCCGCCGGCTTCCGCCGGCTGCACGACGAGCTGGCCCATCTGTGGAAGGTCGAACGGCCACAGCTCGTGTCCATCGTGGCCTGGGCCGCCGGCAACGGCGACCGTTCGGAGAACGGCGACTACATCTACGGCAAGCGGAAGCTGCGCGAGGTCGATCGGCGGATCCGCCACATCTCGAAGAGCCTGGACAGCGCCGTCGTGGTGGACAACTCCACGCGGGCACTGGACCAGGTGTTCTTCGGGGCCACCGTCACCGTGGCGGGCCCGTCGGGCGACGAGCGCGTCGTGACGATCGTCGGCCTCGACGAGCTGGATGCGGGCGGCACACGGGTCTCGTGGCGGTCACCGCTGGCCACCGCGCTGCTGAAGGCGCGCGCGGGTGACGTGGTCACGGTCCGGACGCCTCGCGGGCCCGAAGCGGTGGAGGTCCTCGCCGTGCGGTACGACCCGATGACCTGACGGCCGGGCCACCCGAGCCTCGGCTTGTGGTATGTACGCCAGCGGTCGTCGAGACGTACCCCACCCACATTGGAGTCACAGATGTCGTATGCACGCGCCGTTGCCATTGTTGGGCTGCTGGCCCTCGCTCTTGCCGCCTGTGCCGGGGAGCCGGCCCCCCCCGCCGAACCCGTCGCTGAGCAGGTATCCCCGGAGGAGCAGGCCCGCCTCCAGGAACAGGCCAACATGGCGCTCGTGGACGAGTGGTGGCGCACGATCCTGATGGCCGGCCACAGCGAGCGGGCGGCCGAGTTCATGGCCGAGGACTACATCCAGCACAACCCGAACATCAACACGGGTCGCGCCGGCCTGCTCGCCACACCGTTCATGCAGCGCGAGCCCCGGGACATTCCCGCGGACATCATGCCCGCGCCCGTGGTGCGGTTCGCCAAGGGCGACTACGTGGTGTTCGTCTGGGAGCGCGAAGGCAAGGACGCCCAGGGCGCCCCCTATACGTACAACTTCTTCGATGTCGTCCGCGTGCAGGACGGCAAGGTGCAGGAGCACTGGGACAGCGTGTGGAAGACGTCCACCGACCTCGTGGACACGGGGATCGGCCCCCGGCCGATGGCGCCGGCCAACACGCCGGACGAGCAGGCGAACGAAGACCTGGCCAACAGGCTGTTCAAGGACATCCTGCAGTACGGTCGCCTCGAGCTGGCTGACGAGGTCATGGCGGAGGGCTACATCCAGCACAACCCCAATGTGCCCACGGGCCGCGCCGGCTTCGTGGAGTTCTTCCAGCCGTTCGCGCGCCCCGAGCCCGTGCAGGATGCCTGGAAGACCGAGCCGGAACTCATCCTCACGAACGACGACATCGTGTTCTACATGTTCGCGCGCTACTCGGCCGACCCGGCCGACCCGTCGCGAGCCTACAAGTGGAACTGGTTCGACATGGTGCGCGTGGACGATGGCCTGGTGCAGGAGCACTGGGACATGGCGACCAAGGATCAGCCGCCCGCCGCGGTGGAACCGCCCGCCGACTTCGTCGCGTACCGCTGAACACACCTGGTGGCCGGCGACGTCCGCGTCGTCGGCCACCGGGCTCGCCCGGCACGATGCGCGTCCCATACCTCAGCTGCCTCCGACACTCCACGGCCGGTCGTTTGCATCGGCGTGAGCCGTGGTGTGTGAAAGGAGCAGATGATGATCGAACTCGCCATTGGCGCGCTCGTGGTCGGCCTGATCGCCTCGGTCCTCGGCTTCACGTCGATCGCGGGCGCTTCGTTTGCGGTCGCCAAGGTCATTGCCGGGGTCTTCTTCGTGTTGTTCCTGATTCTGCTGCTCATGGCCTGGGGCGTGGGTAGCGCGTTGGCCTGAGCGTCGTGGCCTGCGCGCAGTGGCCTGAGCACAGTGGCCTGAGCACAGTGGCCTGAGCACGGCGGCCTAGGCCGCGGGCGCGCGGCGCACGCGGCTGCATCAGCTTGCCCCCGGTATCCCCGACGCTTCATCATGCGAAGCGCCGTATGCACCCGCACAGCCGGAAGGACGCCGCCGTCCAGGAGTCTGAACCCTTGGAATTCCTTCAGGGCGGTGGCGAGATGGGTGCGCTCATGCGTGGCCAGGACTGGTCGCGTTCCTCTCTCGGGCCACCGTCTGCCTGGCCACAGGCGCTGCGGACGGTGGTCCGCCTGCTCCTCAATACGGGCCATCCCATGTACGTCTTCTGGGGGCCCGACGGGGCGTGCCTGTACAACGATGCCTATCGCACGTCGATCGGCCCGGAGCGCCACCCTGGGTCCCTGGGCCGGCCTGCGCGCGACGTCTGGGACGAGATATGGCCCATCATCGGTCCGCAGATCGAGCAGGTGATGACGGGTGGCGGGGCCACCTGGAACGTCAACCACCTGGTGCCCATCACGCGTCACGGCCGCCGCGAAGAGGTGTACTGGACCTACAGCTACAGCCCCATCGACGACGCGCACGCGCCGAGCGGCATCGGTGGGGTGCTGGTGGTGTGCTCGGAGACGACCGCACAGGTGCTGGCCGCCCGTCGGCTCACCAGCGAGCGCGACCGCCTGGCACGGCTCTTCGAGCAGGCGCCGACCTTCATGGCCCTGCTCCACGGCCCGACGCACGTCTTCGAGATCGTCAACCCCCGGTACCAGCAACTGACCGGACACCGCGTGGTCGTCGGCAAGACCGTCGCCGACGCCCTGCCCGAGACCGTCTCACAAGGCTACGTGCGCCTGCTCGACGAGGTGTTCACCACCGGTCGCCCCTACATCGCCACCGGCGCCCGGTATGCGCCGCCGGCCGGTTCCGACCAGGCCGAGCGTTTCCTCGACTTCGTGTATCAGCCGATTCGCGATGCCAACGATGTGGTCACGGGCATCTTCGTCGTGGGCTCGGACGTCACCGACCGCACGGCCGCCGAACTGCGGTCGCTGGAGATGTCCCGGCAGCTGACGGAGGCGGGCCGCGTCAAGGACGAGTTCCTCGCCACCCTGGCCCACGAACTCCGCAACCCGCTGGCGCCCATCCGCAGCGCGCTCGACCTGATGCGCCTCGCGCCCACCGACCTGCACATCGTCCGGTCGGCCAGCGACATCATGGGACGGCAGCTGACGCGGGTGGTGCGTCTGATTGACGATCTGCTCGATGTCTCGCGCGTCAGCCGCGGCATCGTGCGCCTCCAGCGGCAGACCGTGACGCTGGGGGCGCTGGTCTCCGAGGCGATCGAGACCAGCCGGCCCGCACTCGACGACGCACGACACGCCCTCTCCGTGCAGGTGCCGGAGGCGGTCGTGCTCGAGGTGGACCCGACGCGCATGGTCCAGGTGCTGGCCAATCTCCTCAACAACGCCGCGAAATTCACGCCGCCCGGCGGGCGTATCGCGCTGGAGGCATGGGAGGAGGACGGCCGCATCGCCATCACCGTCCGCGACACCGGCATCGGCATTCCGGCCGGGCATCTCGAGCAGGTGTTCGACATGTTCGCGCAGGTGGACCGCTCTCATGCCCAGATGGGAGGAGGGCTCGGCATCGGCCTCACGCTGGTGCGGCGCCTCGTCGAACTGCACGGAGGCACGGTCGAGGCGCGAAGTGCCGGCACGGGTC
>JABFRY010000126.1 GCA_013140955.1 Acidobacteriota bacterium | reverse complement strand
GACAGGCGCACGCCTTCATCGACGCGATTGCCGCCGCCGGCGCCGACGCCGTGAAGTTCCAGACGCACATCGCCGCGGCCGAGAGCACGCCGGCCGAACCCTTCCGCGTGGCCTTCAGCCGCCAGGACACGACACGCTACGGCTACTGGCAGCGGATGGAGTTCACCGAGGCCCAGTGGCACGGCCTCGCCGAGCACTGCCGCGAGCGCTCGGTGCTGTTCGTCTCCTCGCCCTTTTCGCTCGAGGCCGTGGCGCTGCTCGAGCGCGTCGGCATGCCCCTGTGGAAGGTGCCGTCGGGCGAAACCGGCAACGACCGCCTGCTCGACCGCATGCTCGACACCGGCGTCCCGGTGCTGCTGTCCACCGGCATGAGCCCGCTGGCCGAGGTGGACCAGGCCGTGGCGCGGGTGCGGAGCCGCGGCGTCCCGGTGGGCGTGTTCCAGTGCACCACCGCCTACCCGTGTCCGCCCGAGAAGGTGGGGCTCAACCTGCTCGACGACTACCGCCGGCGCTACGGCTGCTGGGTGGGGCTCTCGGACCACTCCGCCACGATTTATCCGGGCCTGGCCGGCGCCGCCCTCGGGATGGACCTGCTCGAGGTGCACGTGACTCTGTCCCGGGAGATGTTCGGTCCCGACGTCCGCGCCTCGGTCACCACGGCCGAACTGCGACAGCTGGTGGACGGCGTCCGCTTCATCGAGACCATGCGGGCGCACCCGGTGGACAAGGACGCGTCGGCGGCCGAGACGGCCCCCCTCCGCGCCCTTTTCACGCGCAGCGTCGTCGCCCGGGCCGACCTGCCGGCCGGCACGCTGCTCGAGGCCGCGCACCTCACCCTCAAGAAGCCCGGCACCGGCATCCCGGCGTCGCGGTTCGATGCGGTCGTCGGCCGCCGCCTGCGGCGGGACGTCCGCGCGGACGCGCTGCTCGCGGACGACGATCTCGAAGGCTTCGACGCCTGATTCCGTACGGTCGGCATTCCTGATGAAGCGAAAAATCTGTGTCGTCGTCACCGCGCGCCCGAGCTACTCGCGCATTCGCACCGCCCTCAAGGCCATCCACGAGCATCCGGACCTCGAACTCCAGCTCGTCGTGGCGGCCTCCGCGCTGCTCGAGCGCTACGGCAACGCCGTGCAGGTGATCGAGCGCGACGGGTTTCCCATCCACGCGCGGGTCTACATGGTCGTCGAGGGGGAGAACCTGGTCACCTCCGCCAAGTCCACCGGCCTGGGCCTGGTGGAGCTGGCGACGGTGTTCGACAACCTCCGCCCGGATGCCGTCGTCACCATCGCGGACCGGTACGAGACGCTGGCCAACGCCGTGGCCGCCTCGTACATGAACATTCCCGTCGTGCACGTCCAGGGCGGGGAGGTCACCGGGTCGATCGACGAGAAGGTGCGCCACGCGGTGACCAAGCTGTCGAACCTGCACCTGGTGTCCACGGCGCTGGCCGCCCAGCGCGTGGAGCGGCTCGGCGAGGACCCGCGGCACATCGTGGTGACCGGGTGCCCGTCGATCGACATTGCCGCCCAGGTCGCGGCGAGCCCGGCGTTCGACTTCGACCCGTTCGTGAAGTACGGCGGCGTGGGGCCCACGTCGGATCTCTCGAAGGGCTACCTGGTCGTGCTCCAGCACCCCGTGACGACCGAGTACGACGAGGCGCGCCGGCAGGTGGAAGAGACGCTGTACGCCGTGCGCGACTTCGACCGGCCCGTGCTCTGGTTCTGGCCGAACGTGGACGCCGGCTCCGACGGCACCTCGAAGGGCATCCGGGTTTTCCGTGAACGGGAGCAGCCCGGCAACTTTCATCTCTTCCGGAACATGGCACCAGAGGACTTCCTCCGGCTGCTCGTGCACGCGACAGCCATCGTCGGCAACTCGAGCGTCGCGATTCGCGAGTGCTCCTACCTGGGCGTGCCTGCCGTCAACGTCGGATCGCGGCAGCTCGGTCGGGAACGGGGCGCCAACGTCATCGACGTGGACCACGACCGCACAGCCATCGCGGCCGCCATCGCCGAGCACGTGCGCCGGGGCCGTGCCGCGAGCGACCACCTGTACGGCGACGGCGGTGCGGGCCGGCGCATTGCCGACTGCCTGGCGACCGCCGAACTGACGGTCGAGAAGCGACTCACCTACTGATGACCACGCCGCCACCCACGTCCACGCCGCCATCTGCCTCCACGCGCGCCGACCGCATCGCCGCGCTCGGCTACGACTACGCCGCCCAGCCCCGCGAGGCCGTGGCCTCGTGCAACCTGTGCGGCCGCACGCGCTTCGTGGTGCTCTCGCACCAGGATCGCTACGGCTACGCGGTCGAGGCCCACGCCTGCGAGACGTGCGGCCTCGTGTTCCTCAACCCGCGCATGACGGCGGCTGCCTATGGACGCTTCTACGACGGCGTCTACCGGCCGCTCGTCAGCGCGTTCCACGGCCGGCTGATCGACGCGGTCACGATCCAGGACGAGCAGCGCGCCTACGCCGTGGAGCGGGCCGCCCTGCTGGCGCCCTACGTGGCGCCTGGCGCGAAGCGCCTGCTCGACATCGGCGGATCCACGGGCGTGGTGGCCGAGCACTTCGCCAGGGCGTTTGGCCTGGAAGGCACGATCATCGACCCGGCGCCGCCCGAGCTGGCCCAGGCGCGGGCGCTCGGGCTCGAGACCATCACCGGCCTGGCCGAGGAGCACGACTTCGGCGATCGTCGCTTCGACGTGGTGGCCCTCTGCCAGACCATCGACCACCTGCTCGACATCACCGCGGTGCTGCGGCGGGTGCGGGAGGTCCTCGTGCCGGGCGGGCTGTTCTTCGTGGACATCGTGGACTTCCGCGCGGCCTACCTGCGGAACTGGTCGGTGGAGCAGGCGGTCAAGATCGACCACCCCTACTACCTGACGCAGGAGACCATGCGCGGCTACCTGCGGCACGTCGGGTTCGAGGTGCTGCGTACCGCGTATGCGGCCGATCGCCTGCACGTGAGCTACGTGTGCCGCCCCGCACCTCCCGCCGTCGGGGGCACGGCCGATGCCGCCGGCGCCGAGGCGATGCTGCGCGAGGTGCGCTTCGTCCAGAACACACCGCGTCCGGCCGCGGCGCCGGCCGAGCGATGAGCGACCCGATGCGCCGGCGTGGAGTCGCCGATGCCTGACGCGGGCCAGCGTGTGCTGGGCCTCGTGCCGGCCCGCGGCGGGTCCAAAGGCGTGCCGGGCAAGAACGTGCTCCCGCTCGCCGGCCATCCCCTGCTCGAGTACGTCGCGCGGGCCGCGCAGGCCTCGGGGGTGATCGAGCGCCTGGTGCTGTCCACCGACGACGAGGCCGTCGCGGAGGTGGGGCGGCAGGCAGGCATGGACGTGCCGTTCATGCGTCCAGCCGCACTGGCGGCCGACGACACCCCGATGCTGCCGGTCATCCAGCATGCGCTGCAGGTGCTCGACGCCGAGGGCTGGCGCGCGGACCTCGTCGTGCTGCTGCAGCCCACGTCTCCGCTCCGCCGGCCCGAGCACATTCACGAGGCCGTCCGGCAGCTCCGGGCCACGGGTGCCGACGCGGTCGTCACCGTCGTGCCGCTGCCACGGCACCTGTCACCCGACTACGTGATGCGCATCGAGGACGGTCGGCTGCAGCCGTTCCTGCCCGAGGGCGCCCGCCTGACGCGCCGGCAGGACGCGCGCCCGGCCTATGCCCGTGACGGCACGGTGTACGCCTGCTGGCGCACCACCCTCGAGCGCTTCGGCACGATCTACGGGGCCGACTGCCGGCCCCTGCTCGTGGATCCGGACGACTCCCTGAGCATCGACACGCCGTCGGACTGGGCCGAGGCAGAACGCCGGCTCACGGCACGGGCCGGATGAGCGCGGCGCCGCTGGCCAGGCGGCTCCTCCCGCGGTCGGCGCGCGTGCGGGCCAGTACCTGGCTGGCCTACCTGCGCGCCGCCGGCATGACACGCCGGCTCTCCGGGCTGGTCCGCGGGGAGCGTGTGATCGTGGCGGGCCCGTGGCTCGGGGAGGTCGGCTTCGAGCTGCTCTACTGGATCCCGTTCCTCTCGTGGTTCGCCGAGCGCTTCGCGGTACCGCCCCCGCGGCTGCTCGTGGTGTCGCGCGGCGGAACGGCCTCGTGGTACCAGCCCGTCGCCGGGCGCTATGCCGACGTGTTCGACCAGGTGTCGCCCGACGTGTTCCGCCGGGAGCACGACGCACGCGTCGCCGGCAACGGCGAGCAGAAGCAGACGCGCATCACCGGGTTCGAGCGCGCCCTGGTGGACGAGGCCGCACGACGCGCCGGCCTCGACGCGTGGACCTGGCTGCACCCCTCGGAGATGTACGCGCTCTTCAATCCCTTCTGGTGGGGGCACCTGCCCACCTCGTGGGTGGTGCGGCACGCCCGGTTCCGCCGGTTCGGCGTGCCCGACGAGGCCGGCGTACCGGGTGCCCCCGCGCTGCCGGTGGTGCCGCCCCTGCCGGAGCCATACGTGGCCGTGAAGTTCTACTTCAACGAGTGCTTCCCGGCGATGCCGGGCAACCGGCAGTTCGCCTCCGGCGTCATTAACGGACTGGCCGAGCGCGTGCCGGTGGTCGTGCTGGCGACCGGCCTCGACATCGACGATCACGCGGCGCATACGGTGGACGCGCGGGGCGTGCGGTGCCTGCCGGAAGGGCTCACGCCGTCGACCAACCTGCACGTCCAGAGCGCGGTCGTGGCCAGGGCGCAGGCGTTCGTCGGCACGTACGGCGGGTTCTCGTACCTGGCGCCGTTCTACGGGGTGCCGTCCACGGCGGTCTATGCCGACGAATCGGGATTCTCGCCGAGGCACCTGCTGATGGCCCGCACGATCTTCCAGCACATCGGCACGGGTGACGCCTTGCGTCCGTGCGCCGTCGCCCAGAGCGACCCTGCCGCGCTGGTGGAGGAGGTGACGCGTGGCTGAGGCGGCGCCCGGCGCCGGACCCGGGGCTGGACCTGCGGCCGAAGCTGGTACAAGGTCACGAGGCGGGCGCCTGCGGAACG
>JABFRY010000471.1 GCA_013140955.1 Acidobacteriota bacterium | reverse complement strand
GCTCCAGGCCGTCCACGCAGGCTGCGGTGACGTGGAACAGGGCGGGGCACTCGAAGCCGCCCTCTTCGGCGTCGTCGCCACCACGCCCGACATGCGCGAGGGCGTGACGGCCTTCCTCGAGAAGCGCCCCGCCAGGTTCTCTGGCTCATGAGTCGAGGTCTCTCCGTGAAGCACGCAGGCGCCAGCGGGCAGACGATGGCATCCGGGTGCCGGTTCGGGATCGTCGTGTCCCGATTCAACCCGGCGATCACCGAGGGCCTCCTGGCCGGGGCCGGAGAGGTCCTGCGCGCGGCGGGCGTGTCCGACGACGACGTCGTCGTGCTGCGCGTACCCGGAGCGTTCGAGATTCCCCAGGCAGCGCTCGGGCTCGCCAGGGGCGGCGACATCGACGCGGTGATCTGCCTGGGCTGCCTGATCAAGGGCGACACGATGCACTTCGAGTACATCGCCTCGGCGGCCACGGAGGGCATCATGCGGGCGGCTCTCGACACGGGGGTGCCCATGACGCTCGGCGTGCTGACGACGCTGACCGAGGGGCAGGCGGTCGCGAGGTCTGCGCCTGGCCCCGACAACAAGGGGCGTGAGGCGGCCGTCGCCGCCGTCGAGATGGTGCACGTCCTGGGTCGGGCGCGGGGGAACCGGTGATGGGCGACGTCGCGCATCGGCCGCGATCGGGCTCGGGGCGCGAAGCCCGGCATCGGGCTCGTGAGGCCGCGCTGCAGATGCTCTACCAATGGGAGATCGGGCGCCTGCCCCTCGCGCAGGTGACCGGCGACTTCTGGCGGGTCCCGGGCGGAACGGCCCATGTGGTGCCGGAGTCGGTGCAGGCGTTCGCCGTGGAACTCGTCTCGGGGGTCGTGCAGCACCTCGAGGCGCTCGACGTCCTCATCGTCGAGGCTGCCGAGCACTGGAGGCTCGACCGCATGGCGGTGATCGACCGCGCGATCCTGCGACTGGCCGTGTTCGAATTCGTCCACGTTCCGGCCACACCGGCGAAGGTGGTCATCAACGAGGCCCTCGAGCTGGCCCGGACGTTCAGCACCGACGACGCGGTGCGATTCATCAACGGGATCCTCGACGGGATCCGCCGACGTCTCGAACGCGTATGAGCACTCAGCCGGAGTCCGACCAGGTACGCCAGCGGCGATCCAACTTCGAAGAACTCCAACGGCTCGGCGTGAGTCCGTATCCCGCACGGTTCGATCGCCGGGACGCCGTCCATGCGGTCGTGGCGGAGCACGGTGACACGACGGGCGAGGCGCTGGAGGCGGCCGCACCCGTCGTGCGTACGGCAGGCCGCGTGCTGGCCATCCGCAGCTTCGGCAAGGCCAACTTCCTGGTGCTCTCCGACGGCCGTGCCAAGCTGCAGGTCTACATCCGGAAGGATGCGCTCCCCGAGCGCGACTTCCAGGTCTATGGGCTGCTCGACTTCGGCGACTGGGTCGGCGTCGAGGGGCGGGTCTTCCGGACGCGGACCGGCGAGCTGACGGTGTGGGCCTCCGGCCTGGAGTTCCTGGCGAAGTGCTTCCACCCATTGCCGGAGAAGTGGCACGGCCTCACCGACATCGAGACCAGATACCGGCAGCGGTACCTCGATCTCGTCGTCAACCCCGACTCCCGTCGCACGTTCGAGGTCCGGAGCCGCATCGTCTCGGCCATGCGCGAGTTCCTCACCGCGCGGGATTTTCTCGAGGTCGAGACGCCGATGATGCAGACGATTGCCGGTGGCGCCCTCGCACGCCCGTTCGTCACCCATCACAATGCGCTCGACATGCGGCTCTTCATGCGGATTGCGCCCGAGCTGTACCTGAAGCGCCTGATCGTGGGCGGGATGGAGCGCGTGTTCGAGATCAACCGCAACTTCCGCAACGAGGGCATCTCCACCCAGCACAATCCCGAGTTCACGATGCTGGAGTTCTACTGGACGTATGCCGGCTACGAAGACCTGATGGCCCTCACCGAGGAGATGCTCGGCGAGGTGGCCCGCCGCGCGACCGGCTCCGAGACGTGCACCTTCGGTGAGCACCGCATCTCGTTCGCGGCGCCCTTTCGGCGTCTGTCCCTGCGCGAGGCGGCCCGCGAGGCCGCCAACGCGAAGCTCGGCCGGTCACTCACGCCCGACGACATGCGCTCGAGACCCGTGCTTGCGGACGTGGCGGCCGCTCTGGACATCGCGGTCACGCCGGCCATGGGCGCCGGGAAGCTCGCCGCCGCGGTGTTCGAGGCGCTCTGTGAGGACGACCTCGTCCAGCCGACCTTCGTGTACGACTTCCCGACCGAGGTGTCGCCGCTCTCCAAGCAGCGGGCGGACGACCCCGACACCGTGGAACGGTTCGAGCTCTATGCGGGCGGATTCGAGATCGCCAACGCCTTCAGCGAGCTCAACGACCCGGCCGAGCAGCGCCGGCGCTTCGAAGCGCAGCTTCGGGAACGTGCCGGCGGCGACGACGAAGCGCACGAAATGGACGAGGAGTACGTCCGGGCGCTGGAGTTCGGTATGCCACCGGCGGCCGGGGAGGGCGTGGGCATCGACCGCCTGGTGATGCTGCTGACCGACAGTCCCTCGATTCGCGACGTCATCCTGTTTCCGCTGATGCGTCCCCGGTAGAATCGGGACCGTGCGGTTCGAGCTGTTCATCGCGCTTCGCTACCTCCTGGCCAAGCGGCGCCAGGCCTTCATCTCCGTGATCTCGCTCATCTCGACGATTGGGGTTGCCGTCGGGGTGATGGCCCTGGTGATCGCCCTTGCGCTGATGACGGGTCTGCAAGGCGAGCTGCGCGACCGGATCCTCGGCTCTACCGCCCACGTGTACGTGTGGAAGACAGGCGGGCTGCAGGATTACCAGGCCGAGGTAGAGCGGCTGCGCGGGGAGCCCGGCGTGCTGGCCGCCGGGCCCGCGGTGCTCGGCAAGGCGCTCATCGTCACGGATCGTGCCGAGGCGTTCATCAGTCTCAAGGGCGTCGATCCGGCGCTCGAGGGTGGCGTGACCGACGTCGCCAGTGCCATGCAGCGCGGGGGGCTCGAGGGACTCGTGCCCCGCGGGGAGGAGCTGCCCGGCATCCTGATCGGTACGGCGCTCGCAAGCCAGCTGGGCGTGGATGTCGGAGACCAGGTCGCGCTGTTGACGCCCCAGGGCACCCTGACACCGATGGGCATGCTTCCGCGGCAGCGGCGTCTCCGGGTTGCGGGTGTCTACAGCCTGGGACTGCTCGAGTTCGATGCCGGCTTCGGCTTCGTCTCCCTCGACTTCGCCCAGCGCCTGGTGGGCAAGGCGGTGCCCGACCTGCTCGAGGTGCGGATTGCCGACATCTACGAGGCGCCGGCTGTGGCCGACCGCCTGGCGGCGTCGCTCGGGTCCGAGTACGTCACCCAGGACTGGACGGACATGAACCAGTCGCTCTTCTCCGCCCTGTGGCTCGAGAAGATGGCCATCTCCATCACCATCGGCCTGATCGTCATGGTGGCGGCGCTGAACATCATCGCGTCGCTCATCCTGCTCGTCATGGAGAAGAGCCGTGACATCGCGATCCTCAAGACGATGGGCGCTTCCTCCCGCATGGTGATGACGGTCTTCATGCTGCAGGGGCTCATCATCGGCCTGGTGGGGACGGTGGTCGGCGGCACGTGCGGGCTCGCGCTCTGCTGGGTACTGACCGAGTACCGGCTGATTCGCATTCCGATGGACGTCTACCAGGTGTCCTACGTCCCGTTCGTCGTGCAGCCCCTCGACTTCGTGACGGTGATCCTGTCGGCCCTCCTCATCTGCTTTCTCGCCACCCTGTATCCGTCGCGGCAGGCGGCCCGGCTCGATCCGGTACAGGCGCTGCGGTTCGAGTGACGAGGACATGAGCTTCATCGAGGTTCGCGGGCTCAACAAATCCTTCACCGTCGGCTCGTCGCAGCTCCACATCATCCGCGACCTGACGCTCGAGGTCGCCTCGGGAGAGATGGTGGCCATCGTGGGCGCGTCCGGGGTGGGGAAGAGCACGCTCCTGCACATGCTCGGGGGGCTCGACCGCCCGGACGCCGGGGAGCTCCGTGTGGCTGACGCCGTGCTGGGCGCGATGACCGACGATGCGCTCGTGGCGTTCAGGAACAGGGCCGTCGGCTTCGTCTTCCAGTTCCACCACCTCCTGCCCGAGTTCACGGCGGTGGAGAACGTGGCCATGCCGATGTGGATCGCACGGCTGCCCCGGGCGGACTCCCTGGCACGCGCGCGTGAGCTCCTGGTGCGCGTCGGCCTGGGCGAACGGCTCGATCACCGGCCGTCGATGCTCTCCGGCGGTGAGCAGCAGCGCGTGGCGGTCGCCCGCGCGCTCATCATGCGACCGAGGCTCCTGCTCGCGGACGAACCGACCGGCGATCTGGACGAGACGACGGCGGACAGCCTGCACGGGCTGCTGCGCCGAATGCACGCGGAGGACGGCCTCACGTCGATCATCGCGACGCACAACCCCCGACTCGCGGCCGAGTGCGACCGGGTCCTCATCCTCGAGCGCGGCAGCCTCAGGCTGGCCTAGCGGCCGTCCTCGTCCAGCTCGAAGACCACCTGCGCGAGCGCCGAGTAGTCGAGCCCGCCGCGGCCCGAGGCCACCAGACGCTCGACCAGCTGGTGCACCACCGCGCTCACCGGCGCCGGGGAGTGGTGGGCGCTCAGACTGTCGCGGGCAATACGCAGGTCCTTGGCGTAGAGGTCGGCCTTGAAACCCGGCGCATGGTCACCCGCGATGATGCGACCGCCGTGCACGTCGAGCACCCGGCTCGCGGCGAAGCCGCCCAGGAGGGCCTGACGCACCTTCGCCGGATCGACGCCGGCCCTCGTCGCCAGCGCAAAGGCTTCGCTCACCGCCGCGAGCGTGCCCCCGATGACCAGCTGATTGCAGACCTTGCAGAGCTGCCCCGCCCCGGACGCCCCCAGGTAGACCACGCGTTCGGGATGGCCGACGATCTCGAGGAGCGGTCTGGCGAGCTGGAACGCGGCTTCGTCGCCACCCACCATCAC
>JABFRY010000273.1 GCA_013140955.1 Acidobacteriota bacterium | reverse complement strand
GGGAGACGGGCCGCGGCAGACGGGGACACTGGCCGGCTGGGCACCTGACACGCTCATCGGAGGAGAACAACGGCAGTATACCCTTCCCCTCCAGCGCCTACCCTTCGGCGGCGCGATACGCGCGCAGCAGGTCTTCGAGCGCCACGGCGCCCACCAGTTGCGCGCCGTCTGCGCGGTGAACGACGGGCACCAGCGGACGCTGGCCGAGTGCCCGCAGGGCCACGTCCAGGGACTGATCCGGGTAGAGATACGGGGGTGCGAGCGGCTGCAACTCGGCGGCCAGCGGACGGTCCCCCACCTGCTTCCGGAGCGCTTGCAGGTCGGTCTTCGAAATACCGGCCCATCCATGCGGGAGCGCCACGAGGAAGTGTTCCGTGGACAGCTGTGCGGCACGGGCCGCCGCCTGCGCGACGGTCTCGTCGCCCGCCAGCGTGATGCCATCGGCCGCACGCATCACGCCTTCGACGGTGAGGGCCCGGTGCTCGCGCTCCTCTTCCATGGAGGGCAGGTCCACGCCGTCCTGGCGCGCCAGCTGGTCGAACAGCGCGACGCGCTGGAACTGACGCGACACCAGATAGGCGATCGTGTTGGAGACCATGACCGGCACCACGATGGAGTAGTTGCCGCTGACCTCCACGATCATGAACACGGAGGTGATCGGCGCGCGCAGGGTGCCGGCGAACATCGTGCCCATGCCGACCAGCGCGTAGGCGCCGATGGGGCCGGTGATCTCGGGCGCCACCAGCCGCTGCAGGCCGCACACCGCCCCGCCGAGCATCGCGCCCACGAAGAGCGTGGGCGCGAACAGGCCCCCCGGGGTGCCGCTGACGAACGAGGCCGTCGTCGTCAGCACCTTCAGCAGGCAGAGCGCGGCGAGCACCGGCCAGGCGAACTGATCGTGCATGGCGCCGTCGATGGCGGCATAGCCGTCTCCAAGCACCTGGGGGAAACGCAGGCCGATCGCCCCGATGAGCAGGCCCGCGGCAACCGGCTGCACGTACCACGTCCACACGGGCAGAGCCCGCATGCGCGGCCGCAGCGTCACCACGCCCTTCACGAACACGAGCGACAGCACGCCTCCCAGCAGACCCAGGCCGGCATAGGCCAGCATCTCGGAGGCGTGTACGAGGTGATAGTCGGGCACGCGGAACAGCGGCTGATCACCCAGGAACCACTGCTCGGTGACGACGCTCGCCACCGCGCCCAGCACGACGGCACCCAGCACGCCGGCCGACCATCGGCCGATGACTTCCTCGATGACGAACAGCACCGCGGTGACCGGCGAGTTGAACGCGGCCGCCAGGCCGGCCGCCGCGCCGATGGGCGGAATGAAGCGCAGGTGCTCGCGCGACAAGCGGAAGCGGCGGCCGAACATGGCTCCCAGGCCCGCGCCAATCTGCAAGGAGGGATCTTCTGGCCCGAGTGACTGCCCGCCGCCGATGGCCAGCGCGCAGGTGAGGAACTTCCCCACCACGGTTCGAAAAGCGATGTAGCCGTCGTAGATGTAGAGCGCCGCCTTGGTCTGGTTGACACCGCTCCCCCGCACCGTGGGAAAGACGCGGTTGACCATGATGGCCACCACCCCGCCGGCGGCCGCGGGCATCAGCAGCGTGCGCCACCAGTCCGGGGCCAGCTCGGACCCGAGGAGCTGGAGCCTCACCGCCTCGATGGCCAGCCGGAAGCACACGACCGCCAGGCCGGCGTAGATGCCGATGAAAACGGCTACGACGAGGAAGAGGCGCTCCTCGTTGCCGACCAGACGCCAGGCGCCAGGTTTCACGCGGCCGGCGTCCCGGCCGCGGCGGCGATGAGGGCCAGGGCCTGCTCGTCCACCGTGGGTGCCCCGCACACCGCGGCGGACAACCGGGTCACCGCGAAGACGGCCGTCATGGCCGAGTCGAGGGCATCGGCGTCCAGCCGCGCGCCTGCGCGCGGCAGGTCACGCGTCACCTCGTCGACCGTCGCCTTGAGCTCGTCGAGGGCCGGCGCGCTGCCGGGGACCGCGGTGGCCCCGACCATCCGGCATCGATCGATGCGCATCGCGGCCACCGACAGCGCCATGCGCACGCGGGCGGCCTGCTCCCGGGTGCCGATGCGGCGGGCGTAGGGGTCCAGGGCGAGCACGCGGCGGGAGGTGTCCAGCATCCCGGCATCATCCTGCCGCAGCGCCGCAGGCGTCGCCGTCTCGAACGCGCGAGTGGCAGCCGCGTAGTCGCCAGCCTCGTACAGCAGGCGGCCGAGCATCAGCCGGGCGTCGTGATTCCCGGGCTCCTGGACGAGCACCGCGTCGAGCAGGGGCCTGGCCTCCTCGCCCACGCCGGCCGCCACGAGCAGCGCGGCCACTTCCAGAGCGTCCTGAGCCGATCCGTCCAGATTGCGCGACAGGACCAGCAGCTCCGCCTCCGCCCGGGTCACGTCGCCGGCGGCCAGCAGGAGCTCCGACAGCTCCCGACGAGCCACCCGGCGCATGGCGGCGCCGTCCTCGTCCCAGGCGCCGTCGATGGCACCGTGGTAGTGACGGACAGCGGTCTCCAGATCCCCGCGCGCAGCGGCGAGCCGCGCAAGGCCGAGGTTGACGATGCCGTTGCCTGGAGCGGAGGTATAGAGGGTGAGGAGCTGCGCTTCCGCCTCGGTGAACCGGCCCGCGGCCTGGAGGGATTCGGCCAGTCGCAGCCGCAGGTCCGGCTCGTCGGCTTCGGCGTGTGCCAACGCGTTGAGATAATCGGCGACGGCGTCATCGGAACGCCCGGCCGCCTGACTCGCGGCGCCGCGCGCGCTCCAGCCCGCGCGCAATTCGTCCACGTGGGCCCGGTTGCGGGCCACGAGGACACCCGTGAGCAGGAAGGCCGGTATGAGGCCGGCCGCCGCGAGGAGCAGGGCGGCCGACTGCGGGAGCGGCGATGTATGGAGTCCGTTGAGCCTCACGCCCCCAGGCGAACCATCCCTTCTGTCGACATCGCGGCGGCCGCGCGGCGGGGTCGCTCCCGCTTCGCGCCCGGCGACGCCAGCCCTTCGAGTTCCTCGACCAGCCGTGTGAGCACCCGGACGGCCGCTGCATGATCCTCGTCGGGCATCGCGGCCAGCACGGTGCGGACAGCCCCCTCGACGGTACCGACCCGCCGCCGGTTGACGGCCTGTCCCTTCCGGGTGAGGGTGAGGCGAAGCCGCCGGGCGTCGTGCTCGTCTTCCTCGCGGTTCACCAGACCCGCCGTCACGAGCCGGCCGATGATGCCGGTGACCGTGCCTGGATCGAGGTGCAGCAGGGCCGCCAGCTGGCCCGCCGCCAGACCAGGATACCGGGCCAGGAGGATGACCGCCAGCCGCTGCGGGCCGGTGAGGCCGACGGTGGCCGACATCCGCTTGGACATGCTCTGCAGCTCGTGGTCCACTGCCCACATCAGCCGCATGAACTGGAGCGCCGGGTCGAGCGCGGACCCGTCGGGAACGATACGATCTTTACGTCGATTCATATGAAGACTCTGCCTCGCACGCGGGGCCGACCATGAACATCGGAAAGGCACGCCACAGCGAACCGTCGACGGTGGCGCGGGTTACGGGGTTACGGGAGAGCACGCGGCTGCTGGGAGGGATGTAAGGTGCGGTATGAAATCCGGCATGGAAGCACTCCGGGGCTGGATGGTTCGCCCCGGCACTTCCGGCAACGAGCCCGACGATCCGAGTATGGCGCAGGGGGCCCGCCGGCGTGCCAACCATTTTCGTCACTCATGTTCTCTACTGCTTCGACCGACGATTTCTTTACCTGCCTCTCCGTGGTGACTACGATGGTCGGAGCAGCAAGCCTCGGGCCGACCACAGACTGGCCGCCAGCGTGGACCGGACGCCCGGAGGGGATGTGTAGAAATGACACGGACGCGACGCCCCTGACGCACACGCGGACACGCCGCGCATGACCGGAAGGACCCCTGTGCCCCGCTCACTGGCTCATATCTGGCGCATCGTGCGCGACAACTCGCTGCTGATGATGAGTGGCGCCGTCGCCGCACTGGTCTGGGCGAATCTGGCGCCCGAATCGTACGAGCACCTGACCCATCCGCTGCATTTCGTCGTGAACGACATCGCGATGGTCTTCTTCTTCGGCCTGGCGACCAAGGAGATCATCGGGGCCACGGCACCTGGCGGTCCGCTGCACTCGGTGCGGCGGGCGGCGCTGCCCGCCCTGGCGGCGGTGGGCGGCATGGTGGGCCCGGCCGCCGTCTACCTGCTGCTGGCCACGCTCTCCGGACGGACGGACATCCTGCGGGGCTGGGCCATCCCGTGCGCCACCGACATCGCCTTCAGCTATCTGGTGGCCAAGGTCATCTTCAGTCCCATGCACCCGGCCGTGCCCTTCCTGCTGCTGCTGGCCATCGTGGACGACGCCCTCGGCCTGGTGCTGCTGGCGGTCGCCTATCCCTCGGGCGATGTGCAGCCGCTGTACCTCGTGGGGCTGCTGCCGCTGGCGTGCCTGGTGGCCTGGGGCATGCGCCGCGGCGGGGTGCGCTCGTTCTGGCCGTACGTGCTCGGCCCAGGCGTCCTCTCCTGGCTCGGGTTTTACATCGGAGGCCTGCACCCCGCGCTGGCGCTGGTGCCCGTGCTGCCCTTCCTGCCGCGTGGCGGGCAGGCCGGCGAGGCGCCCGATCCGGCCGGGCAGGCGCACGGCAGCCATAGCGCGCTCGACGATTTCGAGCACTGGTGGAAGGTGCCGGTGGAATTCATCCTGTTCTTCTTCGCCCTGTCGAACGCGGGCGTCCCGCTGGGCGGCGCGGGCGCCACGACGGCGATCGTGGTCGGCGCGTTGCTCGTCGGCAAGCCGCTCGGCATCACGGTGTCGGCGTGGCTGGCTGAACGAGGGGGGCTGGAGCGGCCGGACGGGCTGCACTGGGGCGACGTGGCGGTCCTCGGGACCGTGGCCGGCATCGGCTTCACGGTGGCGCTCTTCTTTGCCACAGCGGCGTTCGAGCCGGGACCCAACCTGAATCAGGCCAAACTCGGCGCGCTGATGAGCG
>JABFRY010000170.1 GCA_013140955.1 Acidobacteriota bacterium | reverse complement strand
CGCCATGGCTCATCGCCGAGGGCAGCATGCCGAGGATCATGGCCAGGGTGGTCATGATGATGGGCCGCAGGCGCACCGGCCCCGCGGCCAGCAACGCCTCCCGGACGGCCAGGCCCTCGCCGCGCAGCTGGTTGGTGTAGTCGACCAGCAGGATGGCGTTCTTCGTGACCAGGCCCATCAGCATCACGATCCCGATCATCGCCGGCATGCCGAGGTTGTTCCCCGTCACCAGCAGGATGAGCAGGGCGCCCACGATGGCCAGCGGCAGCGACAGCATGATGAGGAACGGCTCGAGGAACGACTCGAACTGCGAGGCCAGCACGATGTAGATGAACGCCACCGCCAGCCCGATCGCGAGCAGCATCGCCTGCGCGGACTCCTGCATCAACTCCACGTCCCCGGCGAAGCCCCACTCGAACCCCGCCGGCATCGTGACGTCGGCCATGGCCCGTTCCACGTCCCCGGTGACGCCGCCGAGGGTATAGCCGGGTGCCAGATCCACGCCGATTCGGGACTGGCGCCGGCGCTGCTCGCGGTCGATGTTGCTCGGTCCCACGGCTGGTGTGAGGCGCACGAGATCGCCGGCGCGCACGACCGAGCCCGTGGGCGCGTGCAGGGGCGTCCGCAGCACGGCGGCCTGGTCATTGCGGAACTCCGGCGCGAGCCGCACGCGGACGTCGTGCTCGCGGTCGCCGTCGCGGAGCTTGGTGGCGACCACGCCCTCCACCATGTCGCGCAGCTGCACGGCCACGCCGCCCGCGGTGAAGCCGAGGTCCGAGGCGAGCCGCCGGCTGACCTGGGCCACGACCTCGGGCTGCCCCCCCTCCAGGTTGCTGCTGATGTCCACCGTGCCGGGAATCCGGCGGATGCGGGTCTCGATCTCGGCCGTCACCCGCTGCAGGGCGGCCAGGTCGTTGCCGCGCACGTACACCGTGATGGGCGGCTGGTAGGGCGTGCCCTGCATGAACTCCGGGTCGGCGACCTTCGCGTCCACGAAGTCCATCGACGCCAGGCGCGCGCGCGCGTCGGCCTTGATGTCGCCCAGCGTGCGCGTGCGCACCTGCTTGCGGGTGGTCCGGATCCGCAGCAGCGAGGATCGGACCTGACCGTCGGTGCCGACCGTGCTGAATACCTGCCGGACCTCCGGGATGTCGCGCATGGCCTGCTCGATGCCCGCTACGCGCCGGACGCTCTCGTCGAACGACGTCCCCGGTGGCAGATCCACGATGACCTGGAACTCGCCCCGATCCTCGATCGGCACGAATTCGGTGTCGATGATCCGGAGCGTGCCGAGGCTGCCGAGGAAGACCGCCAGCGCCACCGCCACGGTCGTCCATGGGTGATCGAGGGCCACGGCCAGCAGGCGGTGGTACTGCCGGTCGAGCCGCTCGTAGGCCTGGCCCCAGCGCGTGAAGAGGCGGCCCATCCGGGTGCGCGTGCGCTCCTCCGGCGGCACGAAGCGCACGAAGCGGGAGGAGAGCATGGGGTCGAGAGTGAAGGCGACCAGCAGCGACATCGCGACCGCGAAGGCAATCGTCAGCGCGAACGACTTGAAGAACTGACCGACGAGTCCCGTCATGAAGCCGACCGGTAGGAAGACGGCGAGAATCGTGAACGTCGTGGCCATCACGGCGAGGCCGATCTCCGACGTGCCCGTCCGTGCGGCCGTCATCGGATCCTCGCCGTGCTCCATGTGCCGGTAGATGTTCTCCCGGACCACGACGGCGTCGTCGATCAGGATGCCGATGACGAGCGACAAGGCCATCAGCGTCATCATGTTGAACGTGAAGCCCACGACCCACATGAAGAAGAACGTCGCCACCACCGAGGTGGGGAGCGCCAGCGCCGTGATGAGCGTCGACCGCCAGTCGCGCATGAACAGGAAGATGACGAGCACGGCCATGATGCCGCCGAAGACGATGTGCTCGCGCACCTGCGCCACGTTCTCGCGGATGTAGTCCGCATCGTCGTGGACCTGCCGGATCTGCAGGGCGGGGAAGTCTGGCGACACGCGGTCGAGCACGGCGTGGACCTGCGCCGACACCGCCGCCGTGTTCGCCCCCGACTGCTTGCGGATCGAGAACGACACCGCGTCCGCCCCGTCCAGGCGTGTCGTGGAGCGGCGCTCCTCGACCCCGTCCACCACACGGCCGACGTCGCGCACCCGAACCGTGGAACCGCTGGCAGACCGGAGGATCACCTCGCCGATCTCCTCGACGCGCTCGAATTCACCCCGCGTGCGGAGGGTGACCGTCCGGTCCCCGGTCGTCATCTGCCCCCCGGGGACGTCGAGGTTCTCGGCGGCGAGCGTCTGGACCACGGTGGCGACGGGAAGGCCCAGCGCGTCCAGCCGCCCAGGATCCAGGTTTACCTGAATCTCCCGCACGTCGCCGCCGTTCACGTCGACGGCCGCGACCCCGTCGATCTGCTCGAGGAGCGGCTTGAGGTCGTCCTCGACCTGGCGGCGGGTCACGCTCGACGGCTGACTGGACCCGACGGCGAAGGTGACGATGGGGAGGGCCGAGACGTCGAAGCGCGCGATGGTCGGATCCTCGATGCCGGCGGGCAGGCGATTGCGGATCGCCGCCACTTTCTCGCGCACCTCGGCGGCGGCGTTCTGCGCATCGACTTCGAGCCGGAGTTCGAGCCCGACGCGCGAGAACGACTCGGTGGAGCGGGATTCCACCCGTTTCACGCCATTGATCCCCGCGATGGCGTCCTCGATCGGACGTGTCACGAGCGTCTCGACTTCCTCTGGCGAGGCGCCCGGGTACACCACCGTGACGTTGACGAACGGGAAGCTGACATCCGGGAAGAGGTCGATACCGATGCGTGTCATCGACACCACGCCGAGCACCATGAAGCTCATGATGATCATCGTGGCGAAGACGGGCCGGCGGATGCTGATGTCCGAGATCCACATGACGGGAGCCCCTGCGGCGAGACCGCGCTAGAACACCGGGTTGACGCTGGCACCGCCCGGGATGTCCACGCGGGCGTCGGCCACGATGATGTCGCCGGCGGTGAGGCCGGTGAGGATCTGCACGCGCGTGCCGTCGGTGAGCCCCAGCGTCACCGGGACGTCCTGCACGGCGCCGTCGTGCAGGCGCAGCACGACCTGTCCGTCGCGCCGGGCGAGCACGGCGGCGAGCGGCACGGCGAGGGCGGCGTCGGCTCGTTCGAGCGGGATCCGTGCGACGCCGTACATGCCAGAGAGCAGCGCGCCGTCGCGGTTGCGGGTCCTGACCTCGACGGCGAAGTGGCGGTTCCGGGCATCGACCTCTGGCGCGATGGTGGTGACCTGGCCCTCGAACGTGTCGCCGGGCCGTGCCTGCACGGTGATCCGTGCCGGCATGCCCACCCGGAGACGCCCGGCCTCGAGTTCGGACACTCCCGCCTGGAGCCGCAGGGTCGTCAGATCGGCGACGACGAACACGGGCCGGTCTCCGGGCCCGACCAGGCTCCCGGCGTCGTAGTTGCGCTCCACGACGACACCGTCGGCCGGCGCCGCGATCGTCGCATCGCTCCGGACCTCGCGGCTGCGGCGATGGCTCGCCTCCGCCTGCGCGAGGCTGGCTGCGGCCAGTGCCCGCTGGGCGGTGGCGGACCGCAGGGCGGTGTCCGCGGCATCGACCCGCTGACGGGGAACCGCACCGCCCTCGCCAGCCCGTCCGCACCCGGCGGTACCGACACCGCCCGTGGCGATGAGCAGGAGGAGCAACGCGCGGACGCGACGGTCATGACGCATGGTGCGGTACCTCGGCGGCCGGCAAGGGCGCCTCCGCATCCCCGGCCGGGTGCACGGGACACGGAGTCACGATGAACGTGGTGCGCAGGGGGGTGGTGAACCCGGCGAGCACCGCTTCGAGCACGTCGCGGGCGAGCGCGCGGACGTCTTCCCCGGGGGAGAGGCGCCGGCCCAGTCCGGCGGTGGCGGCGCCCAGGACGGCGGCCCACAGGATGCGCAGGGCCGCGGCCGGATCGAGGTCCTGCGAGAAGCGGCCGTCCTCGATACAGGCGCGGATGCAGGCTTCGGCACGGGCCGTCGTGTCCCGGAAGAACGCGAAGCGTTGGGGGTCCTGGTCGAGGCTCGGCACCGAGCGATCGAGGAACATCAGTTCGAAGTATTGGGGGTGCCGGTGCGCGAAGTCGGAGAAGGCGCGCAGGGCCAGGCGAAGCCGCTCGCAGGGGTCGGCCTGCGCGGTGGTAGCGGCGCGTTCGGCCGCAGCCAGGAGCCGGAAGCCCTCTTCGGCCAGGGCGAAGAAGATCGCGTCCTTGTTCGGGAAGTAGCCGTACAACGCGGCCGGGCTGTACTCGACCCGCTCGGCGACCTTCCGCATGGACACGTTCCGGTACCCCTCCGCCACGAAGAGATCGCGGGCCGCATCGAGGATGGCCGTGCGCACCGCCTGACGGTCGCGTTCCTGTCGTTCCTTGATACCCATGACGCGTGCTGGTGAATCGTGCTGGAGACGGGCCTTCGAACGCTGTTCGGAGACCGAATAGTGTTGACCGATGACTCAGCAAGTCCCGCGCCGGGTCCTGTGGCAGGGCGCTGGGGGCGGCCGCCAGCCGGGCGCACGCCATTCTCCACAGGAATTCGCCGGCGAGGGGGCAGGCGGCCGCGGCCGGCCGCGACAGGCATCTCGCAAGCCGGTGTCGGAGAATCGACAATCTGCGAGATTGTCCTCGCCCTGTCGGTGCCGAGGCGGGGACACGGAGCCGGGACGCGGCCCGCCCGTGCCCGCTGGGCTACACTAGCCGGAATGCCTGGAGGCGAACACTCGCGGTCACCCGTCCACCCGCTGCTCCTCTGCGCCGCTGCCTGGGCCGTGCCTGGCGCGGGGCACTTCTGGCTGGGCCGCCGGCAGAAGGGCGTGGTGTTCCTGGTGGCGCTCACCCTGATGTTCGCGTGCGGCTTGTGGTTGCAGGGGCGCCTCTTTCCCTTCGAGGTGGCGCAGCCGCTGGTCGGTCTGGCGGCGATTGCCGACCTCGGGGTGGGCGTGCCGTAC
>JABFRY010000511.1 GCA_013140955.1 Acidobacteriota bacterium | reverse complement strand
GTGCATCCCTCAGCGATCCACGTGATGGACGGCTCGTCCGCGGGAGCGTCCTGACGTGTTCGATCAGTACTTGCGCTCGCTCAAAGACCGGCTCCTGGCGCCCCTCGCGCGAGCCCTCGGCCCGTGGATGGCCCCCGACGCGATCACGCTGCTCGCGTTCGTCACGGGCCTGGCCTGCGCCGGCGCGGTGCTCGTACACCGCGACGGCCTGGGCCTCGGCCTGTGGGCCGCCAATCGTCTCCTCGACGGCCTCGATGGCACGCAGGCGCGCGTGCACGGACGGGAGAGCGTGTTCGGCGGCTATCTCGACATCGTGCTGGACCACGGCGTCTACGCCGCCATCCCGATCGCCATGGTCGTCGCATCCGGGTCCTTCGACCTGGCGGTCGCGGGTCTGCTGCTGCTCGCATCCTTCTACGGCAACGCGGCATCCTGGATGTACCTCGCCGCGATCCTCGAACAGCGACGGGAGGGTGCCCGTGCCCGCGGCGAGGACACCACGGTCACGATGCCGCCTGGCCTGGTGGCCGGCACTGAAACGGTCGTGCTGTACAGCCTCTTCTTCCTGCTTCCTGCGTTCCGCCTCGGTCTCTTCCGCCTGATGGCGGTGCTGGTGCTCGTCACCGCCGTGCAGCGCCTCGTGTGGGCGCACCGTCACCTCAGGACCTGACGTGCACACGCCCGGCGCTCACGGCGTGCGTCCCTGGTGGACGCGATGGCTCATCCAGCCGCAGTCCCTGCGCGCCCGCCGATGGCTCTTCCAGGTGCACGCCTGGACCGGGGTTGCCGCCGCCCTGTACGTCGTGCTGCTCTCGCTGTCGGGCAGCGTGCTCGTGTATCGGAACGAGCTGTACCGGGCGTTCGAACCGCGTCCGGTGATCGTGCGCGACGCCGGCGTCCCGCTGCCGCTCCCCGCGATCGAACAGGCCGCGCGCACCGCCTATCCCGGCTACGCCGTCCGCGAGGCGCGCCCGGGTGCCAGCGCCGGGCACGGCGTGGAGGTCACGCTGGTCCGCGACGGCCAGGAACTGCGCCGGGTCTTCCACCCGGCCACCGCGGCAGACCTGGGAGATCCGGTACCGCTGGGATACCGCGCCACCACGTGGCTCATCGACCTGCACGACAATCTGCTGGCCGGCGACACCGGCCGGACAGTCAATGGCCTGGGCGCGCTGCTGTGGCTGGTACTCGCCGCGACCGGCGCCGTGGTGTGGTGGCCGGGACGCGCCGCGTGGCGTCGCAGCCTCCGTCCCACCCTGGCGACCAACTGGAAGGGGATCACCTGGCGGCTGCACAGCGCGCTCGGCGTCTGGTCACTCGTCTTCATCGCCATGTGGGGCCTGACCGGCACGTACCTGGCGTTTCCGGACACCTGGGCGTCGGCGCTCGACTGGCTGGAGCCGTACGACGCCGCGCAACCTGGCGCGCGCCTGGTGGATCAGGTGCAGTACTGGCTGGCCTTCCTGCACTTCGGGCGGCTTGGGGGACGCGGCATTCCAGGCTGCGGCCCCGGCGCGTGCAACGAAGCCACCAAGGCCATCTGGGCGCTCGTCGGCCTGGCGCCCACGGTCCTGGCCCTCAGCGGCACCACCCTGTGGTGGAACCGCCGGCGGCGCCAGCGTGCACGCCGAGGCCGCCGCACGCGCTGGTCATAGTCGCGTCCCGCCCTGTATAGTGCCAATCACGGCACGGCGTCGCCGGCCGACGTGCGCGGCCGACACGGTGTGGCTGAACGGTGTGGCCGACACAGCGCGTCGGCCGCACTGCAATCGACACGCTGGCCAACGCCGCGGCGGTGGACTGGAGAAGAGACGGCTTCCATGCGGACCATCCACGGGCTGTTCCTCGTCGGCGTCGCCCTCTTCGTGTTCGGCATCGGCTTCATCGTGGCCGGCGCGCGCGCGGCGCGCGAGGCGGCACCGCCAGTTCCCGTCGCCGCGACGATCACCCCGGTGGCCAGCGTGCGCCAGATCATGAACGCCATCACGGGGCCCGCCGCCACGGCCGTCTACGAAGCCGTCAGCACCACGATCGACGCGGACGGCATCACCGAAGTCGCGCCCGAGACCGACGAGGACTGGGCCGCGCTCGCCGACAGCGCAGCCGCGCTCATCGAATCCGGCAATCTCATGCTCATGAGCGGCCGGGCCGTGGATCAGGGTGATTGGGTGACGATGACGAAGGCGTTCATGGATGCCGGACAGGAGGCGCTCCGCGCCGCCGAGGCGCAGGATACCGAGGGCATCCTGACGGCCGGATCCACGGTGAACGAGACCTGCGACAGCTGCCATGCCCGATATCGACGCGACTAGAACCTGTTTCACGCGAGGGTGGGCGGCGGCGGTGCTCGCCGGCGCCGTCCTGCTGCTCGTTCCGGCGGCACTCGAGGCGCACGGGGTCTCGGGCAAGGACGCCGTGTACCTCCAGGGACTGGAGGGACGTGCCATCGGCCCCCTGCTCTACCTCGGCGCGAAGCACATGGTCACCGGCTACGACCACCTGCTGTTCCTGGTGGGCGTGATCTTCTTCCTCTACAGGCTCAAGGACGTGCTGCTGTACGTCAGCCTCTTCACGGTGGGCCACAGCGCCACGCTCCTGCTCGGCGTGCTCGGCGGCGTTCACGCCAACGCCTACCTGATCGACGCCGTCATCGGCTTTTCAGTGGTCTACAAGGCGTTCGACAACATGGACGGCTTCCGGCGGTTCCTCGGCATGCAGCCCGACACGAGAGCCGCCGTGCTCGTGTTCGGCTTCTTTCACGGATTCGGCCTCGCCACCAAGCTGCAGGAGTTCGCGCTGGCGCCGAGCGGGCTGGTGGCCAACATCCTGAGCTTCAACGTGGGTGTCGAGATCGGACAGTTTCTCGCGCTGGCGGGCATCCTGATCGCCTTCACCTGGTGGCGTACACGGGCGGGCTTCTTCCGCCATGCCTTCGCCGCCAATGCCGTGGTGATGGCGTGCGGACTCCTGCTCGTCGCCTACCAGCTCTCCGCCTACTACCTGGCGGCCTGAGAGGAGCCGGACCATGTCCATCGAGCGCACCGACACCGAGAACCGGCAGCGCGTGGCCCTGGCCGCAGGCGTCGCCCTGCTCGCCGCGGGGCTGATCTTCGTCGCGTTCATCCTGCCGGCCGAGTTCGCGGTGGATCCCCTCGGCACGGGCCGGATGACCGGCCTGCTCGATCTGGGCACGACCGGACAGGAGGTGGCCGCGCTCGAAGCCGCGGCCGCCAGTACGACGGGAACCGCCGCACAGGCCATCGTCGCGACACAGGATCGACCGTTTCACGACGAGACCGTCACCTTCGCGATCGAGCCTGGCGCGGGCATGGAGTACAAGTACCGGCTCGACAAGGGCGAGGCGCTGCTGTACTCGTGGTCGGCCACCGGCCTCGTGAACGTGGAGTTCCACGCCGAGCCCGACGGCGGCCCTCGCGGCTACGCGCAGTCGTACGTGAAGAGTTCCGGCCTCGACGATGCCGGGACGCTCACGGCGCCGTTCTCCGGCATCCACGGCTGGTATTGGGAGAACACCACCGACGCCCCGATTACCGTGACGCTGACCGCCGCCGGCTTCTACAGCATGTCGCACGAGTTCCGCACGGGCGAGCCGGTGAAGAACAAGCCGTTCCCGTAGCGGCGTGGCCGCGCAGCGTGGGGCGGTCAGCCGTGGCGGTCCAGGCGGACGGTCACCTTGCGGCCGCGCAGCGTGGTACCCCGCACGGCCCTGATGATCTGCTCGGCCAGGTCCTCCGGCACCTCGACGATCGAGAACTGCTCGGCGATCTGGACCGCACCGACCGCGTTGGCCGGCACGCGGGCCTCTCCCGTAATCGCCCCCACCAGATCCGCGACCCGGATGCCGCCCCGCGAGCCGGCCCCGATGAACACGCGGACGAATGGCCCGCGACCCGCCGCGCGATCCCTGCCCGACGGCTCCGCGGGCTCACCGATCGGCGAGGTTCGCGCATCGCCGTCGCCCGCCGTGGCCGCATGCGCCATCTTGACGGCCGCCGCGGCGATATCCATGACGTCGAACTCGCCCGCCAGGCTCGTGACGACCGCACGCACCTCGTCGAAGTCGTTCGCCACCAGGTGTGCCCGGAGCGTCTCGGCGGTGAGCACCAGGCGGCGCGCCTGCAGGTCGGCCACCGTCGGCACGGGCACGACGTCGATGCGCTGCCGCGTCAGGCGCTCGATGGTGCGGAGCAGGCGGTGCTCGCGGGGATCGACGAGCGTGATGGCCGTGCCCTCGCGACCGGCGCGGCCCGTACGCCCGATCCGGTGCACGTACGATTCGGGGTCGGCGGGCAGGTCGTAGTTCACCACGTGTGACACCCGTTCGATGTCGAGGCCGCGTGCCGCCACGTCGGTGGCGATCAGCAGATCGGTGGCGCCGGCCCGCACGCGCTGCATCACGGCGTCGCGCTGGCGCTGCTGCATGCCACCGTGCAGCGCCTCGGCCCGGTAGCCATGTGCGTTGAGTGTCTCGACCAGCGTGTCCACCTCGAGCCTGGTCCGGCAGAAGACGATCGCCGAGCCGGGGTTCTCCATGTCGAGGATGCGGTCGAGGGCGGCCGCCTTCTCGGCGCGGCGCACCACATAGGCCACCTGGCGGACCCGCGGCAGCTTGCCGGACGCCGTCTTCTCGGCGGCCACGACGACCCGGGCCGGAGAGGTGAGCCGTCGCTCGGCGATGCGCAGGATGCGCGCGGGCAGCGTCGCCGAGAAGAGGGCCGTCTGCCGCTCGGCGGGAGCGGCCTGCATGATGGTCTCGATGTCCTCGGCGAAGCCCATGTCGAGCATCTCGTCGGCCTCGTCGAGGATCAGCAGACGCAGCGACTCGAGTGTCAGGGTCTCCCGACGCAGGTGGTCGAGGGCGCGGCCGGGCGTCGCGACCACGATGTTCGCACCCCTGGCGAGCGCGCGCACCTGCTGCTCCATCGAGGCCCCGCCGTAGAGGGGCACGGCGGTGAGTCCGCTGCCGTGCGCGTACTTGTGGATCGCCTCACTGACCTGCAT
>JABFRY010000505.1 GCA_013140955.1 Acidobacteriota bacterium | reverse complement strand
CGCTCGGGTCGCTCATCGCCCTCGTGAGCGCTCAACCGAGCGGACGCCCTGTGCCACCTCGCGCCTTCACGCCTCCGTGTCGGCGCGACTCGACACGCCGGCCGGACACGCCACGCCCGCCGCCGCGATCAGGCGATCGCACATCCGCTCGCAGGGACGCAGAAGGGGTCGATCATCTGGCGCCGACCGGCGGCCGACCCTTGCCTACGCTTTGTCGTCGCCTGCGCTCTCGCTGCGGCTCAGCTCGCGAGACAGCCAGGCGCGGGCCAGGCTCCAGTCGCGGCGCACGGTGGCGACCGACACTCCCAGCACGTGTGCGGCCTCTTCGAGGCTCAGCCCGCCGAAGAACCGCAGCTCGATGACGCGGCTCTTGCGTCGGTCCAGCGTCTCGAGTGCCGCCAGGGCATCGTCGAGGGCGATCACGTCGGCGCTGGGTTGTGGTGAGGCGAGGTTCCGAATCTCGGAGAGCGGCACCCGAACGGGACGACCGCCTCGGCGCGCCCGCTGCTGACGCCTGGCCTCGTCCACCAGAATCCGCCGCATGATGGTGGCGGCCATCGCGAAGAAGTGCGCACGGTTCTGCCAGCGGGCGTCCTTCCAGGCAACGAGGCGCAGGTACGCCTCGTTGACCAGTGCTGTCGCCTGCAGGACGTTGTCGGGGCGTTCGCCGGCCATGTAGCCGATGGCCAGCTTGTGAAGTTCGCGCTCGACCAGGGGGGTGAGGGTCTCGAGCGCGGCCTCGTCGCCATTGCTCCAAGCCGTCAGGAGCTGCGTGATTTGGGAGCGGCGGGAAAGCCCTGGCACGATAAGATCGGCCGCGTTCGGATGCCTGCCATGACGCCGGAACGTTGGGGACGAGTCGAGGAATTGTATCACTCGTGTCTGTCCCTTCCAGAGCCCGCCCGCGCGGCGCTTCTCGCGCAGGCCTGTGAGGGTGACGCCGCTCTGCGAGCGGAGGTCGAGTCGCTGCTCGCGCACGCCGAGCCGCAGGGCCTCGCAGCGGCCTCCCTGAGTCCACCGGTGCTTGCCGCGACGGTGTTCGGCGAGCCGAACACGCTCGTGGGCCGCCAGTTCGGAGACTACCGTGTCGAGCGCTGGATAGGTTCGGGAGGCATGGGTGTGGTCTATCAGGCGCAGGACGTGCGGCTCCAGCGCCCCGTGGCCCTGAAGCTGCTGCCTCCGCTCTTCGCCTCGGATGCCGGCCGCGTGAAGCGCCTCGGTCGAGAGGCGCGCATCCTGGCGTCGTTGAACCATCCCAACATCACCACGGTTCACGAACTGGCAGAGTTCGGCGAAAGTCACGCCATCGTGATGGAGTTCGTGGACGGCGAGACCGTGGACGCTCTGCTGCACGGACGGGGCGCGGGATCCGGGTTGCCGCTGCGTCAGTCGTTGACGATTGCGCGCGGCGTGGCCGAGGCGCTCGAGGCGGCACACGAGAAGGGAGTCGTACACCGCGACCTGAAGCCGGCCAATATCAAGGTTGCCGGAAGTGGCCTGGTCAAGGTGCTCGACTTCGGCCTGGCGCGGGGTGTTGCCGATGCCGACACCATCCCGGGCTCCCGGGGCAGTGGTGACACGCTGCCAGGCCAGGTGGTGGGGACGCCCGCGTACATGAGTCCCGAGCAGGCGCGAGGTCATGTGGTGGACCACCACGCCGACATCTGGGCTTTCGGCTGCGTGCTCTACGAGATGCTCACCGGCCGTGCCGTGTTTCACGGCGCCACGCCGGCAGACGTCATCGCACAGGTCCTGAACGCTCCCGTGGATTTGGAGGCGCTTCCCGCTGGCACGCCCCACGCCCTTCGCCAGCTGATTCAGCGGTGTCTCGAGAAGGACACGCGGCGCAGGCTGCAGCACATGGGTGACGCGCGCATCGAGGTCGACGATCTCCTCGCCGACGTCGGGTCGTCTGGTTCGCGCGCGCCTCTGTCGATGCGACGGTCCGACCCGCGTAGGCATCTCGGCGCCGGTATTGCCGCTGGTGTTGCCGTTGGTGTGCTCGCCGCGGTGACTGCGTGGGGCGCCTTCGGGGTGGCGTCGCCACAACCGGCACCTGTGACACACATGCAGTTGGCGACCGCGCCGGGGCGTCCGCTCATGCCCACGCTGTACCGCGATCTGGCCATGGCGCCCGACGGGTCCCGCTTCGCGTACCGCACGACGGCGGGCGTCGTGGTCCGGTCCCGCGACGGCCGGCCAGACGTGGTGGTTCCGGTGGAACCGGCTGCGGCGCACTTCTTCTTCTCGCCCGATGGGCAATGGCTCGGGTACAGCAGCAGCGGTGCCATCCGGAAGGTGCCGGTGAACGGTGGAACCCCTGTCACCGTGGTCGGTACCGGTAGCGCGACGGTCGGCACCTGGGGTGACACCGGCGTCGTGTACACGGACTCGGAGGGACTGCACCGTCAGGCCGAGGATGGCGGCTTCGAACAGGTGCCCGTCCCGGGCCTGACAGATGGCGAGCAGTTGACGTTCCCCGACGTGCTCCCCGGTGGTCGGGCCGCCCTCGTGACGGTCATGGCAACCCGGGCCTTCGTGATTCCGCTCACCGGCCTGGCAGATTCGGCCGGCGGCCGGATCGAAGTCGTGGACATGCGCAGCGGGGAGCGGAAACTGCTGCTGCAGGGCGGCGGGGCCGCCAGGTACTCCCCGACCGGGCATCTGCTCTACCTGTCGGCAGGCACCCTGATGGCGCTGCCCTTCGACCTGGCTCGCCTGGAGGCGACCGGCGAGCCCATGCGGGTGGTCACCGAACCCGGAGTGTCGGACTTTGCCGTGTCGTTCGACGGGACCCTCGTCTATGTGTCCGGCGATCCACTCACGCTTCAGAACGAGCTGGTCTGGGTGGACCGCATCGGGGGCATGCAGCCGGTCGGCGCGCCGAAAGGACTCTACGTCTATCCCGAGCTCTCCCCCGACGGGTCGCGCGCGGCTCTGGTGGCCCTCGAGCCGTCGCGGGGTGACCGCGACGTCTGGCTGTGGGACTTCACGGCTCAGACGCTGGATCGCCTCGTCAGCGACGAGACCGACAATCCCACCGTCGCCTGGAGTCTCGATGGGCAGCACGTCGCCTTCGGTCGGTCCGGCAGCAACGGAGCGGTCGGGACGTTCTGGCGGTGGGCCGATGGCGTGGGCGAGGCCGAGTTGCTCAGTGACAGCCTTCGTGTTCAGCTGCCGATCGACTTCGCACCCGACGGGCGTCTGCTGCTCTCGGTGAGCGGTGGCGGCAACCGCGACATCGTCTCGCTGTCGATCGATGACGAGCGACAGCTCGTGCCGGTGCTGCACGGGCCCGGCAGCGAACTGTCCGCGGATGTCTCACCAGACGGCCGCTGGCTCGCGTACGACTCCGACGAGACCGGCCACTTCGAGGTCTATGTCCGCCCGTATCCCGACGTGGACGCGGGCCGCTGGATGATCTCGACCGGTGGGGGGCGCCAGCCCGTGTGGGCGCCGGACGGAAGCGAGCTCTTCTACCGCGATTTCACCGGTGCGATGATGAGCGCGGCAGTGACGACCACGCCATCGTTTCGCGTCGGGCCACGCACCAAGCTCTTCGAGGGCACCGGCCTTGCCGGTGCCGGCTCCGGCGGGTCATCCCAGACCTACGACATCTCGCCTGATGGCCGCCGCTTCCTCATGGTCCGGGTGCCAGGGGAACCGGCCCTGGTGCTCACCCTCAACTGGTCCCGTTCGCTGCAGCCCGTCACCACCCGTTAGCACATTCCTCTCGTTTCGACGCCTTGGTTGAAGACGCCCCCGAGATCGGTCGGGGCTCGTCGATAACCGGGAGGAGTACCCATGCGAGGAAAGATGCTGGTCGGATCGAGCGTCGTCGCGGCCGCGACGCTGATGGTGATGATGCTGTCGACCACCGGTGTGACGGCCACCCAGTTCAGTTGGTCCCCGTGGAGGCCAGCCGTCCCTGTGGAAGCGGTCAACGGTCCCACTGCTGACGGATGCCCCATCGAGTCGAGGGACGGCCTGAGCCTGTACATCGCCTCGACCCGTAACGGCGTGACAGGCAACGACATCTGGGCGTCCGACAGATCGAGCATCAACGAGTCCTTCGGACCGCCGCAGATGCTGGAGGCACCGGTGAACTCGGAGACCAACGACTTCTGCCCGACGCCCGTGGACGACGGCTACCTGCTCTTCGTCTCGGATCGCCCCGGCCCGGAGACCTGCCAGGCCGGCCCTGGCCTCGGCGACATGTACATCGTTCGTCGCAACGCCGCGATCGGTTGGGGGACGCCCCGCCACCTCGGTTGCGTCGAGACCGGCACGGGACCCAACAGCAAGGGTGCCGAGTTCAGCCCCTCCCTCGTCACGACCGACGAAGGCACGTTCCTGTTCTTCTCGAGCAACGTGTCGGGCAACCAGGACATCTACCGGAGCCGCATGCGGGCGGACGGCACCTTCGGCCCGCCCTCGCCCGTGCGCGAGCTCAACACCGAATTCGACGACCGGATGCCCAACGTACGGTCCGACGGGCTGGAGATCGTCTTCAGTTCGCTCCGGCCCGTTGATGGGAACGGCACGGTGGGCTACGGCAGCTTCGACGTCTACGTGGCGACTCGATCGGACACCCGGAAGCGGTGGTCCGCGCCGATCAACCTGGGCACCGCGGTTAACTCGCCGGGCAGCGAAACGCGTTCCAGCCTGTCGTGGGATGGCCGGCGCCTCTACTTCGGCCGCGACGGCGACATCTACACGAGCACGCGCAGGGTCCGAAAGCTCCCGGACTGAGGCGGCCAGTGACCTCGTCGCAGGCGCGGGTACGGGGCGCCCGCCCCTCCCGCGCCTGCGCACCAGCCGGGCCACCCGAACGCCGGGATGCCCCGACACCGATCCATGCGGCACCGCGGCGGGCGTGAGGTGCCCAGCCGTCGTGACTCGTTCGCGCCGGAAGGCGCTGCGGTGGCCGGAGCAGACCCGTGACGCTCGGGTCGCTCATCGCCCTCGTGAGCGCTCAACCGAGCGGACGCCCTGTGCCACCTCGCGCCTTCACGCAGCCGTGTCGGCGTGACTCGACACGCCGGCCGGACACGTCA
>JABFRY010000541.1 GCA_013140955.1 Acidobacteriota bacterium | reverse complement strand
CTGCTGATCGTCGTTGCGGCGCTCAACGCCGCCGTGCGGGCCGGTGCCGCATCAGCCCGCTACTACCAGCTGCGGGACGCAGCCCAGGAGGCCGTGACGTTCGGTGGACAGGCTGACCCTGGAGCCCTGCAGTCGCTGATCCTGACGAGGGCCGCCGAGCTGAACGTGCCCGTGGTGCCCGAGAACGTGGTGGTGGCGAGGGAAGGAATGAAGACGCGGGTGCAGGCGGCCTACGTCGAGGACGTGGAGCTGTTTCCCAGCAACTCCTACCCCATGAAGTTCTCGTTCTCCGTCGAGGCCATCTCGATGTCGCTCGGTCCCGCACCCGGCCGGGCGCGCTGAGTCCGATCCCAGCCGGCGTCCCGCCGGGTGAGTAACCGCAGGCACGTCACCCGTCCGCAACACCCAGCCGCTCTGCCAGCCGGGCTGCCAGCCACGACGGCTCCACGCCCGCGATGAGCACGCGCTTGGTGCGCCCTCGTTCTCCGGAGATGACCGAGATCGTCCGTCTGGCCACGCCCAGGCATTCGGACAGCAGGGAAACGAGCGCGTCGTTGGCGGCCCCCTCGACAGGGGGAGCCGTCAGGCGGACGCGCAGGGCGCCGTCGCGCGCACCCAGGACCTCGGACCGAGAAGCCCGGGGGGTGACGCGCACGGTGAGCACGGCGCCCTGAGCAGACCCGACAATCACGCCGTCTGGCTGGTGACCTCGAGCCGGGGCCGGTGCTGGAGGACGCGCTCGTCGCGCTCGTGTTCCTCCTGCTCGCGCACGAAGGAGAGCGTGTTGCGCAGGATGGAGATCGTCGCGTCGATGCTGGCTTCTGCTTCCCGCCGCTTGGCCTTCAGCGTCTCGATGTCCCGGTTGAGTTCCCCGATGCGGAGCTGCGACTTCTTCACCAGCTCCTCGGCCTTGGCCTCGCCCTCGCTGACGGCCCTGGCAGCTTCCTGCGCGGCCTTCTCGCGCATCTCGTCGGCCATGCGCTGGGCGCTCATGAGCGTGTTCGACAGGCTGCCTTCCACGTTCCTGAACTGCGCGAGGGCGGCCTCGAGGCGGGTGACCTCCTGCTTCAAGCGCTCGTTCTCCTTGAGGGCCTCTTCGTAGTCGGCGGCGGCTTCCTGAAGGAACGCGGTGACCTCCTCACGATTGAAGCCCCGCATCGCGGTCCCGAAGCGTCCCTGCCGCATGTCGAGCGGCGTGATGGTCAGGTGCCGGTCGGCGCCCGGCAGGCGCTTGCTCTCCCCGAACAGGACCATCCCCTCTGCGTTCGTGTTCTCCATCATCGGCTCCCAAAAATTGCGGTTCCCACCCGTACGATCGTCGCCCCTTCGCTGATGGCCACCTCGAAGTCCCCGCTCATGCCCATCGAGAGCTCGCCGAGCAGTCGTGGCGGCACGCCGTCCTGGAGCCAGAGGTCGCGAAGCTCGCGAAGTCTCCGAAACCAGGGCCGGGCGTCCTCAGGGGTCTCTGGCCGGGGCGGGATCGTCATCAGCCCCACCACTCGCGCCGCCTGGCAGCGCTCGGCGGCTTCGAGGATGGCCGGCACGTCGTCCGGCTGGGCCCCCGACTTGGTCGATTCCCCGGCGAGGTCTACCTGCACCAGCAGCTCGACGATTCGGCCCACGTCATCGGCAGAACTGTCGAGCTTACGAAGCACGTCCAGGCTGTCCACCGACTGGATCATCGCAAAGGACTGGCTGGCCTTCCGGGCCTTGTTGCCCTGCACGTGACCCAGCAGATGCCACCTGATATCAAGGTCGGTCGTTTGTGCAATTTTCTGTAGGCCTTCCTGGACGCGGTTCTCTCCGAAGTCGCGCTGGCCGGCGGCGTGGGCCTCGCGAATGGAGTCGATGGGGAAGGTCTTGGAGACGGCGATGAGCCGGACGGAGGTGGGAGACCGACCGGCCGTCGCAGCAGCCGCTTCCATTCGGGAGCGGATGTGCGTCAGCCGGTCGGCAATCGAGGAGACCACGGTGCTACGGCTCGAGGGGGAGGCTTGGAAGCCCTGAGCCGGAGCCGCCGGGCGTCACGGCTTCAGCTGGGCGACGAACCCCTTGACCTCGGCAGCCTTCTCGCCGTTCGGCGCCACGTTGAGGTAGCCCTCGAAGGCGGTCACGGCCTCAGGAACCTGACCCAGGTTGAGCGAGGCCATTCCGAGCTGGTAGTAGGCCATCGCCAGGTTCGGGTCGGCCTTGATGGCAGCCTCGAACTGCGTCTTCGCCTCGGCGTACTTCTGGGCGTTCCAGAGGATGACGCCCTGGTTGTAGAGGGCCTCGCCGCTGGCCCCCGCACCGCCGCCACCGGCACCAGAGAGCTCGGTGGCCTTGGCACTGGCCGCCGCGGCTTCGTCGAACTTCCGCTGCGCGTTGTAGAGGTTGGCCAGACCGCTGTAGGCCTGTGCCGAATCGGGCTTCAGCTCGATGACCTTCTTGAACGCCGCTTCAGCCTCCGCGTACTGCTTCAGGTTGCTGTGCGCCAGCCCCAGGTTGTAGTAGCAGTCGGAACAGGTGGGCACGCCCGCGACGACCTGCGTGAACTGCGTCACCGCTTCCTGGTGATTGCCCGAGTTGAGCGCCGCAAGCCCGGCCTGAGCCGCGTCCTGCACCTTGGTCATGGCTTCCCGTTCCGCGGGGGAGAGCCCCGACGCGGGGTTCAGTACGAAGTTCAGGGGAGGGCCTGCCGCCTGGCGGACGTTCAGGTCGAGGGACTGTGTCCCCACACCCTGCTTGCTCGCCGTGATCTTGTACATGCCGCTGCCGAGACCGATCTGCAGGAATTCGCCCTTGCTGTCGGTCGTGGTTTCCAGCTTCCGGCCGGTCGTTTCGAAAGTCACCGTCGCATCGGCCACCGGCTGGCCCTGCGAGTCGGTGACCTTGCCCCTGACCGCGCCGCCCTGAGCGAGCGCGGAAGCAGCAAGGGCGAGCGAAAACATCACCGCCAGCACGCTTCGGAAGAGTTGGGTCCGCATTGTTCGATGCCTCCGAGTATCAATCCATCACCGTGGCGACACCTCCGCTGCCACGGTCGAGCTCACCGTGAGTCCCCTTAGTAACTCCCAAGTCTACATGAAGAAGCGCTCGATTTCCCCCAGGTCGGTGGTGAGGGGGGCCGGGGGCAGCGAGGCGAGGAACCGCCGGCCGTAGCCCCTCGTGCGGAGCCTTGGGTCGAGGATGGCCAGGACCCCCCGGTCGGTCCGGTGTCGAATCAGCCGGCCGAGTCCCTGCTGGAGCGAGAGGATCGCCAGCGGCACCTGGTACTCCGCGAATGCATCGCCCCCTCTGGCCCGGATGGCCTCGATCCGGGCCGCCGTGATCGGGTCCCCCGGGGAGGCAAAGGGCAGCTTGTCGATGATCACGCAGCTCAGCGCGTCACCCACGACATCCACGCCCTGCCAGAAACTCGAGGTGGCGAGCAATACCGCGTTCGGTGTGGTGCGGAACTGCTCGATCAGAATCGAGCGCGGGGCCGTACCCTGCACCAGCAGCGGATAGGGGAGCGAGGCCTGCACCACGCGCTGGACCGTCCGTAGCACGGCGTAGCTGGTGAAGAGCACGAAGGCCCGCCCGCGCGAGCGCGTCAGGATCTGGAGCACCTCGCGGGCCACGGCCTCCCCGAACTCGGCGGCGGTCGGCAGCGGCATGTGCCGTGGGAGGTAGAGGATGGCCTGTTGTCGGTAGTCGAACTCGGACGGCACCTGCACCTCGCTGGCGTCGGCCACACCCAGGCGACCGCGGATGTAGTCGAACGAGGCGTCGATGGCCAGCGTGGCCGAGGTCAGGATGGTGGTGCGAGGGCGCTCGAAGAGCGCGTCCCGCACGATGCGGGACACGTCGATTGGGGCGGCGCGCAGGAATGCACCGCGCCCACGGATCTCCACGGAGTAGACGAACTGGGGGTCCTCGGCCCGAATGAGAAACCGGAGACTCGAGCGCAGCTCGCCAGCCCGGCGCGCCAACGCCGCCAGGTCGTCCGGCATGTCGCGTCCGCCCGAGCCCCCGACCCCGTCGGCGAGCGACAGGGCGGCTTCGAGACCTTCGAGGGCGCCGCCCAGGGCGAGGGCCTCGTCGGCATGCTCGCCCAGCGATTCGGCCGTATAGCGCAACCGCGCTTCGCCGAATCTCGTCCCCTGGCTGCCCTGCAGATGGAGGGCTCCGAAGAAGGCGCGTCCCCGCACCAGGACACGTTCCGCCGCGCGACCGACGTCGGCCGCGAGTGCCTCGCTGCCCTGGAGAGCCCCCAGGGAATCGGCCAGGCGTGCGCCGTCTCTTGCGAGATCCTCGACCGCATGACTGCTCAGGCTCACGCCGAAGTACTGGGTCGCGACGTCCTCGAGCTGGTGCGCTTCGTCCACGACGAGCGTGGGGGCGCCGGGAATCACCTCGCCCATCTCCCCGTGCCTGAGGGCCGCGTCGGCACAGAGGAGGTGATGGTTCACGATGACCACGTCGGCTTCGGCCGCGCGCTGGCGCATCCGGGTGACGAAGCAGTCGGCGAAGCGAGGGCACTCCGTGCCGAGACAGCGCTCGGCGTCGGCCGCAAGCTCCGTCCAGAGCGGCAAGTCCTCCGGCAGATCGCGCAGTTCGGCCCGGTCGCCCGTGGCGGTGTCAGCGGCCCATGCCTCGATGATCGGCAGCAGAACCTGATCGGCCGACTCCACCAGCCGCCCGATTCGCGAGGTCCCGGTCTCGACGCCTTCACGGTAGAGGGAGAGGCGGTGGAGGCACAGGTAGTTGCTGCGCCCCTTCATCAGGGTCGCGGAGACGTCGATCCCCAGCGCCGCCCGCAGCGCGGGCACGTCCTTGAAGAAGATCTGCTCCTGGAGGTTCTTGGTCCCGGTGGAGACGACGACGCGCACCCGGCTGAGCACCGCCGGCACCAGGTACGCGAGGGTCTTGCCGGTGCCGGTGCCGGCCTCGGCGAGCAGGATGCCGCCGGCGTCCACGGCGTCGGCGACGCGCATCGCCATGAGGCGCTGCCCCGCACGCGGCTCGTAGCCCTCGATCGTGCGAGCCAGCGCACCGCCCGTGCCCCCCATGACCCTGGCCAGCACGGTCGGTGCGCAGCCCGGACG
>JABFRY010000399.1 GCA_013140955.1 Acidobacteriota bacterium | reverse complement strand
GGTTTCGCCCCGACGCGATGGTGCTGGACATCGCGATGCCCGGGCTGGACGGCCACGCCCTCGCCCGCCTCGTCCGGGCCGAGCCGTGGGGTGCGCGGGTGCTTCTCGTGGCGGTCAGCGGCTGGGGCCAACCCGAGAATGCCCGCGCCTCGTACGAGGCGGGGTTCGATCACCACCTCGTCAAGCCGGTGGACTTCGAGGCACTCGACCAGATCGTGCGGGACCATGTGCGCCTCCCGGGCTAGCCCCGTTCCCGGCACCCACGCGGCCGCGCCGGATCCGAACCGACTCAGCCACCACCTCAGACGCAGCGATTCACGGCCAAGGCCGCGCTCGATGCCACCCAGGCGGGCAGGCTCACGCTGGCGCAGTGGTTCCACCACCGGGCGTTCTGCTCCTGGTGCCTGGCCGCAGCCGCGGCCACCTTCATGGCCCTGCCCGCGACCGTGCCGGAATGCCGCGCAGCCGTCGCGCGATTCCGGCTCGACCGCTGAAATGCGGTCCAGCTCTTCCGCACGACGGTCAATGCCTTCGAAGGGCTGATCGAGCCGGATCACCGCAGCGCCGGCCTCCGCGGGCCCGGTGTGCAGTCCTGTCAAGCGGTTGAGTCGGTCTGACCCGACGCGACCGCCCACCACCACCCATCGTCACGCACCGCGGCGGCGAGCGTTCGACGCTCCAAGGCCGACCTGCATAGATCAGACGCACCCCGGCGGGCTCCTGAGAGCTCGCCTCGGCCCGACCGCACGATGTACGGCAGCCACCTTGCACGGCGGTAGCCTCGGTGAGCGTCACATACTTGGACCTGCTATCGATTCAAGCGCAGCAGTACGGGCCGCGCATGGGGCAGGTGACGCCCGCGCACGTGGCTCCCCGTGGGCAGGGAGGCTGAACGCGTGGCCGCCGATCGCCCCAGCGGGTACGCGCCATCAGTCACAGCCGGCTGGAGACCCAAGGCGCCCTCGGCGGCGCCGGGCACCCGGCCACCCCCGACTTCTGTGGACGGCTGCCGCCGTGTGGCCGTGGACCGCGTCCGGCCCGAGGTCGATGGCGGCCGCTTCCCCATCAAGCGCACCGTCGGGGAGCCCGTCGAGGTCACCGCCTGGGTGCATGCCGACGGCCACGACGTGCTGGTCGTGCGTCTGCAGCACAGACCCGTTGGCGGCGCGCACCACGCGTGGGCCGAGGTTGCGATGGAACCGCTCGGCAGCGACGAGTGGCGGGCGAGCTTCGTCGTCGAGCTGGTCGGCACGCACGAGTACACGGTGGACGCGTGGGTGGATCACTTCCTGTCGTGGCGACGCGAACTGGCCATCAAGGCCCGCGCTGGCGTGGATGTCTCGACCGAACTCATCGAGGGTGCGCAGCTCGTGTCGGCCGCGGCGGCCCGCTGTCCGAGGAACCCGCGTACCCGGAAGGCGGGTCGGATCCAGGGGACTGCCCGCGTCGAGGCCGGTCCCAACGACGACCGCGAGCATCTGGACGCGGCCGCCGCCATGCTGGAAAGCGACGCCGACGCCAGCCTGCGTGTCAGTGCGGCGCTCGACGACCGCCTGCTCGAGCTGATGGCCCGGCACGCCGACCGACGACTGGCCTCCCGCTACGCCCGGGTGCTGCAGGTGGAGGTGGACCGCGAACGGGCCCGCTTCGGCGCCTGGTACGAGATGTTTCCCCGTTCGTGGGGCCCGAATCCGTCGCGCAGCGCCACGTTCGGCGAGGCCGCCGCCCATCTGCCGAGCGTCGCGGCGCTCGGGTTCGATGTGGTCTATCTGCCGCCCATCCACCCGATCGGCACCAGCTTCCGCAAGGGCCGGGGCAACACGCTGGTCGCCGGGCCGAACGACCCGGGCAGCCCATGGGCCATCGGCTCACCAGCGGGTGGCCACAAGGCGGTGGAGCCCGGGCTCGGCACGCTGGACGACTTCGATGCGTTCGTGGCGGCGGCCCGGGCGACGGCCTCACGGCGCAGGTCGCCTCGTGGCTGGCGTCGTGGCCGGACGGCCGCATCAAGCTGTATCTCACGGGCCGTGGCCTGCGCCTGCGCCGGCGGTGGCCCGAGGTATTCCGTATGGGAACCTACGAGGCCCTGACCAGTGACGGCGACGCCGCGGAGCACGTGGTGGCCTTCGCCCGACGGCACGAGGGCCGCGTGGTGCTGGCGGTGGTACCGCGCCTGGGCACCGCTCTGGCCAACGCCGCGCTGGCTGGTAAGGCCTCAGCGGGCGGAGTGCCGCCGCGCGACAGCCTGCCGATTGGCGAGACGGTCTGGGGTGCCACCACACTCATACTTCCGACCTCACTCCCGACCGCACTCCCGGCGGGCACGGGCGGGCCGCGCTACCGCAACGTGGTGACCGGCGAGTCCGTGGCCGTGGTGGAGGGGCGATTGCGCCTCGCCGACGTGTTCGCGGTGTGTCCGGTGGCGATGCTGGTGGCCGACGGACCCTGAGTCTCACCGGAACACGACGGTCCGCCTCATTTCCAGGTCACTTCCATCGCGAAGAAGTGCAGGAACACCTCCCGGGCCGGGGAGTTGGCGGGATTGGCCTCCGGACTCCTGATGTAGAAGTCGAGCTGCTGGGCGGCGGGGTTCACCGGGCCAGCCGTGTCGCTGGCCGGCGGGTAGTTCACCCGCAGGGTGTCGCGGTCGCGGATGCCCTGGGTCACCATGAAGTGCATCTCGTAGTCGTCGTAGAGGGGCTGTCCGTTCAGCGTCGCATGCCCGTAGCCCCATCCGGCCACGTACACGAGCGTCTTCGGCCAGTTCATGTCGCCGCATCCCGAGTTGGCCCCATGCTCGTGCAGGAACGCCGCCACGCCGCCGTCCTGGCAGGGGCTGAACTCGTTGACCCGATCGAGCGTCACGACGAGGTCGCCTTCCGGGATCCGGAGGCGTGCTTCGAATGTGCCCGTGTTGGCGCGCTCATCGACGTCGACCTCCACGGTGCCGTCCACGGCGTGCACGGTCTCGGCCTGATTGTCCATGTGATCCCAGCCCGGAGGGTCGTCCAGCCGTCCCACCATGAACACGCGTCCGCCGGAGATCACGAAGTGCCCGTCGTAGAGCGCGTGCTGCTGCGGAGCGTAGATGGTGATGTCGGCGCCCGGCTGCTGGCGGGGCGTGGGCTCGGCGGAGGTCGCCTCGGCCGCAGGGGCCGGCGGGAGGTCGGTGGAGGCCTGTTCGCCGCAGCCCCCGGTGCACAGCACGATCGACGCGAGAATCAGGTACCGCATGGTCCACTCCCTTTTCTGTACGGAGACGACGCGCGCCTAGGATACGGCAGCCGGCGCCGCGGCCGGCGCGGCCACCGGCATCGGTCGCCCCCACCGCAGGTAGAGCGACCCCGCCTGAACTACTCTGTCGAACGACACGTCGAGGACCCGTTCACCGCCATCGGTCGGTGTCGCCACCCGATTGGCCGCACCACGAGACTCCGTAGACATGCGCCAGATGCAGACGACGATTGCCATCATCGGGGGAGGCCTTGCCGGCCTCTGCGCGGCCAGACACCTGCACCGCGCGGGCGTCGATGTCCTCCTGCTCGAGGCGCGCGAGCGCCTGGGCGGGCGCATCCTGTCCACCGACGACGCGGGGGCGGTGTCGGCCGACGGGTTCGACCTGGGCCCCTCCTGGTTCTGGCCGCATGCGCAACCCGACATCGCGGCCCTCGTACAGGAGTTGGGTCTGCCCCACTTCCCGCAGTACAGCGAGGGGGATGTGATCTTCGAGCGCATGTCGCGCGAGACGGCGTGGCGGTATCGGCCCACCGGGCACGCCCCCGAAACCATGCGCCTGGTTGGCGGCACGGGAGCCCTGGTCGCCGCGCTCGCAGGGGGCCTGCCGACCTCGACGCGTCTGGTCGGCACCCGGGTGGTGGCGCTGGCGTTGGGCGATGCGGGCGTCACGCTCACGACGGTGACGTCGGAGGGCGTCGAACGTGTCATCCACGCGGAGCAGGTGGTGGCCGCCGTCCCGCCACGCCTGCTCGGGGCACTCGCCTTCGCGCCCGCGCTCCCGCCCGACACGATGCGCCGGTGGCAGCAGACGGCCACGTGGATGGCGCCCCACGCCAAGTTCTTCGCGATGTACGACCGGCCGTTCTGGCGGGACGCGGGACTGAGCGGCACCGCGCAAAGCTTCGTCGGGCCGATGGGCGAGATCCACGATGCCACCACGGCGTCGGGCCGGGCGGCGCTCTTCGGCTTCCTCACCCCGGGGCCGGACGCGCGCGCGTTGCTCGGGGACGCCGCCATCGCGGACGCGTGCCTGACCCAGCTGGCGCGCCTCTACGGGCCGGAGGCACGGCGGCCTCGCGCCACCCTCGTCAAGGACTGGGCGGCCGATCCGTGGACGGCCGCTGCGAGCGACCGCATGGCCAGCGGACATCCCCAACCGTCCACCGCACCCTGGGTGACCGGCGCCTGGCAGGAGCGACTGTCGCTGTGCGCCAGCGAGACGAGTGGCACCGAACCCGGGTTCATGGCGGGCGCGGTTCACGCCGCCCATCGTGCGGCGCGTGAGGTCGTCGTGCGCGTGAGCGGCGGGCGCACGACGGGTGGCCCCTGAAGGCCGGGTCAGCTTGAAGACTGCGCCAGCCTGAGGAGGGTGTCAGCCGAGGAGCGTGTCAGCCTGAGGAGCGTGTCGGCCGGAGGGTTGTTACCAGCCCGGCATCCGCGACTCGTCGAGCCCCGCCACCTCGAAGGCCGCCGCCCGCGATCCGCCGGCCACCACGGGGAACTCGATGCGCAGTGTGCTCGCCTCTGCGGCCGCCCGCCACAACGCGGGTACGTCGCGGATGAAGATGGCAATCGCCTCGTCGGTGGACGGGCGCCAGGCGTCGAAGGGCACCGGCGCTCCATCGTCCGACACGACCTGCACGGTGCACCCGGGGCGACAGGCGAAGTCGCCCGCCTGGAGCACGAGGTAGCCGCTCCGTCCCCACGCCTCGTGGTCGCGGAACACGAGCTGCACGGGTTGCGGGCCACCGCCGGTGTCCACGCCGGCCGCCGAGGCAATGGCCGCCGTCACCTGCCCGCCGCCGCCCACCGTGGCCTGCTGGTATCGCCACAGGGCGGCGAGCCGCTGCGTCTCGATC
>JABFRY010000243.1 GCA_013140955.1 Acidobacteriota bacterium | reverse complement strand
GCGCAGCAGGGCCACCGGGGGTGAGGACGGCGGATAGGGGGCGCACAGCTCCCGCGCGCGCGCGGTGGCGTCGAGGTCGGCGCCCGCGAACACGGTGCCGCTGGCGGCGGGCCGCTTGCCGTGGCGCAGCGCCAGGGCAATGCCGGGTCTGGCCTTGCCTGCGGCGCAGCCGCAGATGGAATTGACCACGACCATCACGGTGCCCGGAGTGGCCACCAGCCGATCGACATCGGCGGGGGTCCTGAGTTCGTCCATGCCGAGCGCCACGAGCTCGGCCCGCATCGGAGCGATGAAGGGTTCTGGGTAGGCCATGCGCTAGATTGTACTCGCATGGTTCCGTCTGTCCGCATTCGCGCCTGCAACACCGCCCCCGTCCGGCAGGAGCGCGCCTGCGTGCTCTACTGGATGACCACCCATCGCCGGGCGGCCTGGAACGCCCCGCTCGATGCGGCCGTGGCGTGGGCCCTCCGGCTCGACCGGCCGCTGGTCGTGCTCGAGACGCTGGCGTGTGAGGAGCCGTGGGCCAGCGACCGCTTCCACCGCTTCATCATCGAGGGCATGCGCGACAACCGCGAGGCCTTCGCCGGCAGCCCGGTCCAGTACTACCCCTACGTCGGGCAGGCTCCCGGCGACACCGACGCGCTGCTCCTGGCATTGGCACAGGAGGCCTGCGTCGTGGTCACCGACGACGGCCCCACGCAGGTCGCGTCCGAGGCCATTGCCGCCCTCGCAGGTCGCCTCAACGTCACGCTCGAGGCGATCGACGGCAACGGCCTGCTCCCCATGCGGGCCACGACCCAGGTCTATCCGAGTGCGCACGCGTTCCGGCGCTATCTCCAGAAGACGCTGCACGAGCACCTGCCCCACGCGCCGTCGGCGCGGCCGTTGCGCCGATTGACCGGTGCCGCGCCTGCCCTGCCCCAGGGCATCACCCGCCAGTGGCCGATCGCCGACCTCGAACGCCTCGCGACGGCCGACGACGCGCTTGCCGCCTTCCCCATCGACCACGACGTACGGCCGGTCGCCACCAGGGGCGGCACGCAGGCGGCACGTGCCTGCCTGGCGCGCTTCCTCGACTCGGGCCTGCCGCGCTACGGCGAGGACCGCTCCCACCCGGACCGGGAGGGCACGAGCCGGCTGTCGCCCTACCTGCACACCGGGCACCTGGGGGTGCACGAGATCTTCACGACCGCGATGCGGCAGGCCGGATGGCTTGGCGTGCTGCCCGCCCGCGCCACCGGCAGCAAGGCCGGCTGGTGGGGCGTGGCGCCGGAGCTCGAGGCCTTCCTCGACGAACTCCTGGTCTGGCGGGAACTCGGCTTCAACATGTGTGCGCTGCGGCCCGACTACGCGGAGTACGCCTCGCTGCCGGCCTGGGCCCGCGCCACGCTGGCGGCGCACGGCGACGATCCGCGGCCCTTCCGCTACTCGCTCGAGGAGTTCGAGACCGCGCGCACGCACGACCGGGTCTGGAATGCCGCGCAACGGGAACTGGTGCGCGACGGCCGCCTGCACAACTACATGCGCATGCTCTGGGGCAAGAAGATCCTGGAGTGGACGGACACGCCGGAGGCGGCGCTGGCGGTGATGATCGAGCTGAACAACAAGTACGCCCTCGACGGGCGCGACCCGAACTCGTACTCGGGCATCTTCTGGGTGCTGGGCCGCTACGATCGGCCGTGGCCCGAGCGGCCCGTCTTCGGGACGATCCGCTGCATGACCTCGGACAGCGCGGTGCGCAAGCTGGATCTCGAGGCGTACCTCCGGCGCTATGGGCCGGACTCGCTCTTCGACTGAGGCACGCCCGACACCGTCGCGCCGAACACCTGACGGACCTTCTCGAGCAGGTCCCGGGGCGTGAAGGGCTTCTGCAGGAACGGCGCCTCGTCGGCCAGCAGCCCGTTGCGCACCACCGCGTTGTCGGTATAGCCGGACATGTAGAGGACCTGCAGACCCGGGCGGTGCACGGCCAGGGTGCGGGCCAGATCCACGCCGCTGGCGCCCGGCATGATCACGTCGGTGACGAGCGCATCGATCGCGCCGTCATGGGTGGTGGCCATCTCCACGGCCTGCTCGGCATCGGACGCCTCGAGGACGCAGTAGCCGGCCCGCCGCAGTACGTCGCGCGCCAGCTGACGGATGGCGTCGGCGTCCTCGACGAGCAGGACGGTACCGGTCTCCGGCGCCTCGCCGGGGGCCGCGACGACGGCGGCCGGCCGTGCGCGACCCGAGTCGTCCACCGGCAGGTACACCTTCACCGTCGTTCCCACGCCGGGCTGGCTGTAGATCCAGATGTAGCCGCCGCTCTGCTTCACGATGCCGTACACCGTGGCGAGTCCCAGGCCGCTGCCGGTGCCCTTCTCCTTGGTGGTGAAGAAGGGTTCGAACACCCGGGGCTGGACGTCGGCAGGAATGCCGACACCGGTGTCGCTGACCGCGAGCCGCACGTAGTGCCCGGGCCGTACGCTGACATGCGTGTCGCAGTAGGGCTGATCGAGCACCACGTCGTCCGCTTCGATCGTGACGGCGCCCTGTCCCCGCACGGCCTCGCGGGCGTTGTCGAGCAGGTGCTCGAGCACCGTCACGAGCTGATGCTCGTCCACGCGCACCGGGGGCACCTGCGGCGGCGCGATGATTTCCAGGGTTGCGCCAGGCCCGAGCCGCGCCTGCAGCCCGGGCAGGGCCTCGCGCACGGACTGCCCCACGTCCACCCGCGTCGGATGCAGGACCTGGCGTTGGCCGAACGCCAGCAGTTGGCGGGTGAGGACCGTGGCCCGTTCGGCCGCGTCGAGCACCTCGCGCGCGCTCTGCGACGCGTCGCTGTGCTCCCGCACGGCCTCGGCGACCAGCGTCCCGAAACCGACGATCGCCGTGAGGATGTTGTTGAGATCGTGGGCGATGCCGCCGGCCAGGCGCCCGACGGCCACCATCGTCTCCGCCTGGTGGGCCTGTCGATCGAGCCGCAGCCGGTCGGTGACGTCGCGCAGGACGAGCAGCGCAGGACCATCGCCCTGGTCAGCCGGGGCCTGGCATTCGAAGAGCCGCGTCCGCCCGTCGGCCGCAGGCACCTCGACGCGGCGCAGCCCCTGCTGTGCGATCGTCGCCAGGAGCGGCTCGGGCAGACGGCGGCCCGGCGATCCGCCCAGGTGCGCCAGTGGCGCCGAGGCGGCCTGATTCACGGCGAGCACGAGCCCGCCCTCTCCCACGAGCACCAGCCCATCGACGGCGCGGGCCAATGCCGTGTCGAGGGCATCGCCCGTCGGCCATGGGCCGTCGGGCCCGACCGGCCCGACCCGTTCCGGACGACGCACGTCAGTGGACCGGAAGGTCGGAGGGCGTCTTGAGGGTCTCGAGAAACGCCTCGACGAAGCGGCGCGAGAACTTGCCCTCCTCCATCTGCATGAGCAGGTGCTTGGCGGCATCCTCGGACGACCACGCAGGCCGGTACGGACGATTCGACGTCAGCGCATCGAAGACGTCCACGATGCCGACGATCTGCGCGAGGACGGGCACGTCGTCGCCGGCCAGGCCCTCCGGGTATCCGGAGCCGTCGAGGCGCTCGTGATGGCTCTTGACGATGGGGCGGACGCGGCGCAGCGACTGCAGGGGCGCGCACAGGGCATCACCGATCTCGGTGTGCCGCTTCATCAGCGCGAACTCCTCCGGCGTCAGGGGCCCTGGCTTCAGCAGCACGGCATCGGGCACGCCGACCTTGCCGACGTCGTGGAGGTAGCCGCCGCGGTCCAGCGCGTGCAGGTCTTCGGGCGGAAGGCCCAGGGCACGACCAAGCTGCACCGCATGCCGGGCGAGGCGCTCGCAGTGCCCGTTGGTGTGTGGATCGCGGGCTTCGATGGTCAGCGCCAGCGTCATGAACGCCGCCTCGGCCGAGTCGAGGGCGTCGATCAGGTGCTTCATCCGGGTCAGCGAACCGACCCGCGCGCGCAGTTCGTGCGGATGGACGGGCTTGGAGAGGAATTCATCGGCGCCGGCCTCGATGCCCTTGATCCGGTCCGAGAGCTCGGAGAGTCCCGTCACCAGCACCACCGGCGTCAGCCGGGTGGCGGGATCGGACTTGAGCCGACGGCACACCTCGAGGCCGTTGAGCCGCGGCATCGTCACGTCGAGCAGGACGACGTCTGGATGGTACTCGCGGACGGCGTCGAGGGCCTGGGCCCCGTCCTCGGCCGAGATCACCTCGTGCCCGTCGGTCGTGAGCAGCTTCTTGAAGAGCGCCCGGATGCTCTCGGCGTCGTCGGCCACGAGGACCCGGCTCTGACGCGGCGACTGTGACATGGACTCCATTCAGAACACCTGTTCGACAGCCGCCAGGGGGGCACTGCCGCGGGGGGATGTCGGCACACGCTGATGCAGCCCGTGCCGTTCGAGTTGACGATAGAAGGCGCGCCGGCTCACGCCGAGCAGTCGCGCCGCAACAGCCTTGTTTCCGCGCACCTGCTGCAGCGTGCGCACGATGTGCTCGCGCTCCACCTCCGAGAGTGGCAGGGGCGATGACGCCTCGCTGCGCGGTCCCCGTGCCGGCGGAGCCGGCGCGGCCACGAACCGCTGCTCCACCATGCTGCCCGCCAGGTCGGCCTCGCCCACGAACTCCCCGCTCGCCAGGATGCACGCCCGCTCGATGACGTTGCGCAGCTGGCGGACGTTGCCCTCCCAGCTGGCATCCGAGAGCAGGCGCTCGGCGCCCGGTGTCAGACCCGCCAGCGGCTTTCCGAATCGCTGGGAGAAGGCCCGCACGAATGCGGCGGTCAGGTACGGGATGTCCTCCCGCCGCTCGCGGAGCGGGGGCAGGACGATCTCGACCACGTTCAGGCGGTAGTACAGGTCTCCGCGGAAGCGGCCCTCGGCCACCTCGGCGCGCAGATCCCGGTTGGTGGCGGCCACGATGCGCAGGTCCACCGTGCGCGGCTGGAGCGAGCCCACGCGCTGGACCTCCCCGGCCTCGAGTACGCGCAGCAGCTTCGCCTGCACCGTCATCGGCAACTCCCCCACTTCGTCCAGGAAGAGCGTGCCGCCATCGGCGGCTTCGAACAGCCCGGCCTTGTGCTCGGTGGCACCCGTGAAGGCTCCGCGCACGTGCGCAC
>JABFRY010000189.1 GCA_013140955.1 Acidobacteriota bacterium | reverse complement strand
CGTCTGGCCCAAGGCGCCGATCAAGCCGCTCGAACGGCTCTACCCCCTGATCTGGTTCGGCTTCGTCATCAATCTGTTCACCGGCCTGGGGCTCTTCTCGGCCGACGCGGCCACGCGCGGGATCAACCCGGACTTCTACGCGAAGCTCGTGCTGGTGTTCGGCGGGGTGTACGTGATGGCGCGGATCAAGCGTCAGGTCTTCCAGAGTGCCGAGATCGAACGCGGGCAGATTCCGGCCGGGGCCAAGACCCTGGCGTGGGTCTCGCTCGTGTGCTGGTTCGGCGCCATCGTCACGGGACGACTCATCGCCTACGTGGGTCCCATCGCCGGCCTGTAGACAGACCCTGACTGCGACGTCGCGCGGACTTCCCGCCGCCGTGCTGCGCACCCGCAGCCCGGCGGCGTTGTCGTTTCAGGCGCACGTGGGGCCGTGGGCGCACCGCATCACGGGGGCGTCAGGCGGTAGACCGCGTTCTCCACGTCCGAGTTGAAGTAGATGGCGGCAGGGCTGACGGCCAGGCTCCGAAACAGGCTGGGGCCGTTGGCATGCCCCACCGGCAGCGCGCCGGCGAGTTCCGCGGTGGTCCCGTCCGGGGCGACGCGGGTGAGTCGGCGGGCTGCCACCTCCATGACGGCGATGCCGCCATCGGGGAGCAGGGCCACCCCCTCCGGCTGACGAAGTCCTTCGGCCACGACGGTCTGCGTGCCCGTGTCGAGGGTCAGACGCAGGAGGCGTCCCCCTCCGGCCTCCGTCACGTAGACGCTCGTGCGGTCGGCATCGGCCCACGCGAGCCCTCGCGGCCCGCGCAGCCCGTCGGCCACCACGTCGCGCTCGGCCACCGCGGGTCCCCGCACACGGAGCACCCGGCCCGTGCCGGTCTCCGCGACCACCAGCGTGCCGTCCGGCGCTTCCAGGGCGTCCCCTGGCGCGGTGAAGTCGGTCCACTCTGCCGTCTTCGCGTAGGTGCGGCGGTCCACCTGCTGGATGGCGCCGAACACCTCGCTCACCACGAGGAGGTGATCGCCGGTCGCCGAGACGTGCGCCGGTTGAAAGACGTCGATGGGCGTCGGCGTGAGGCGACCGCTTGTCGCCTCGATGCGCTTCACGCCGCCGAAGAGGTCGCCGATGTGCAGCGTGTCCACGCCGCCCTCGGTCGTGACGGCCAGACCAGTGGCGGAGGTGAGCGGCGCCGGCTCCACGATGTAGCGCGAGGCGCCCGTGGCCGGGTCCACGGCCAGAATGGCGTTCACCTCCGAGAGCGAAACGAAGACCTGTCCGTTCGCGTCGAGTGCGAGGTTGTCGGCCCCGAAGGGCAGGGGCGCCACCGTGGTGGTGGTGCCGCTGGCGAGGTCTACGCGCTTCAGCGCCCGTGCTGCGGTGTCGAGCACGTACGCCCCTCCGCGGGCGTCGAGCTTCAGCGCGCCCGTGCTCTCGAACGCGTCGGACACCGTGGTCATGTCGCCGGTATCCGGATCGATGCGGACGACCCGGGCGCCGAAGCTGAGGGGGCCGTAGATCATCCCGTCCTCGCCGACCTCGAAGGCATTGAGCCCCCCGAGGTTCTCGCGGATCAGGCGAGGTTCGCGGGCGCCCGCGATGTCGAGCTCGTAGAGCGCGTCGCCGTAGAAGACCAGCGTCGCGAACAGGCGGTCGCCGTCGGGGGAGAAGGAGACGGCGTTGACCCCCTTCCGGTCCGTGACCAGCCGACGGATCTCTCCCGCGGGCGATCGGGCGTAGACGATGCCGTCCTCGATGGCCGTCCAGACGAACGTGCCGTCGGGACCGATGGCGAGATCGTCCGCCATCCCCTCGCGGGGGCCCACGAAGGTCTCCACGGTGCCCGTGGTGACGTCGACGGCGAAGATCGACTGGCCGATGACGCTCGTGGCGTAAAGCGTGCCATCCGCGCCGAAGCGGAGGCCGTGTACGCCGTGGAAGGGCGATCCACCCGCCACGACGGGCTCGAGCCGCCAGGCGGCCGGCGCTGGCTCCTCCGCGCACCCACTCAGCCCGAGCGCGCAGATCAGCAGCAGGGTCGGATACAGGCGTCTCGTCATGGGCACGGACTATATCCCGCCCGGCGCGCGGCGAGGCACCCGCGTGCCGCCGTCAGGGTGGCCTGGATTCCCCCGGTGGTCCTCAGGCTCCGCCCGGCCCGGTCCAGGCAGGCGTCCGGTGCCCGCTGCGATATGATCCCGCACTGGTCGGTCGCCGCGCGTCGTCTCGACGGGTGCGCGGCCATCCATGTCTGGAGGACTTCCCGATGACGCGTGTGAGAACCATAGCTGCGGCCGCACTCCTGCTGGCGGCGACCAGTGCCCCTGCCTTCGCGCAGGCGCCGATGTCGGCCCAGGAGCAGGCCAACCTGAAGATCGTGAGCGACTGGTGGCGTGAGGTGCTCCAGGCGGGGCACACGGAGCTGGCCGAGAAGTACATGGCCGAGGACTACCTGCAGCACAACCCCAACATCAACACGGGCCGTGCCGCGTTCGTGCAGGTGTTCAGCCGTCGCGCGGCGCGTGAGATCCAGCCGACGCTCAACCCGGCCCCGGTCATCCAGTTCGCCAAGGGCCCCTACGTGGTCTTCGTGTGGGAACGCGAGGCCAAGGAGCCCAACGACGAGTCGAAGACCTACAAGTACAACTTCTTCGACATCGTCCGCGTGGAGAACGGCAAGGTTGCCGAGCACTGGGACAGCGTGTTCAGGAATCCGGCGCCCGCTGGCGGCGCCGCTCCGGCACCGGTCATCCCGGGCGTGGGACCGCAGCCCGTCAAGCCGATGAACACCGAGGCCGAGCAGGCCAACGAGGACATCGCCAATACGGAGTTCAAGGACATCCTGCAGTACGGGCACGTGGAACTCGCCGAGAAGGTGATGGCGGCCGGCTACATCCAGCACAATCCCAACGTGCCCGGCGGTCGTGACGGGTTCGTGGAGTTCTTCCGCCGCATCCGGCAGCCCGAGCCGATCCGTGCGACGTGGAAAGACGAGCCGGAGCTGATCCTGACGAGCGGCAACCTCGTGCTCTACATGATGCGGCGCTTCTCGGCCGATCCCGCCAATCCCAACGGCGTGTACAAGTGGAACTGGTTCGACATGGTGCGCGTGGACGGCGGCATGGTCCAGGAGCACTGGGACATGGCGATGAAGACGCCGCCGCCGGCGTCGGTGGCGCGTCCGACCGGGTTCCGCGAATACCGCTAGGGGCGGGGACGGCCCATCGGGCTCAGACACAGGACGGGGCCGGCGCGAGTGCCGGCCCCGTTTTCGTACCGGTGCTGACTGCCGACGCGGACCGTCCGGCGGCTTCTAGTGGCGGGCCGGAACGGGCTCGGCCGTCGGCGCGGGCGGGTGCGTGTGGCCACCCTGGGCGCGCCGGTTGGCGACCAGCATCCACCCGGCGATCGTGCCGCCGAGGATCACCACGGTGCCCGTGAGTCCAGGCCGCATCATCATCAGCAGGATCGATCCGAAGAAGACGCCCGCCCGCAGCTGCACGAGCAGGTGCAGTCCGCGGCCGCCCGCCGTGACCGCCGCGTCGGGCTCGAGCGTGCCCTGGTCCGCCAGCGTCACGATGCGTCCGAGCGCGCGCCCGACCACCACGCTGCTCCACGCCAGGAAGGCAATCGCGATCAGCGAAGCGTCGATCCAGGGCCAGCGCCAGCCCCAGCCCCCCAGCACCATGCCCAGTCCACTCGTGAGGATGAAGATCAGGGCCGGCCACTCGAGAGCCCGGCGGATGGGGAGGGCCTCGGTCGCCCACCGCAACCGCGCCGGTGTCTGGGCGCGTTGCGCGTAGTGCACGGTGACGACCTCGACGAGCACCGCGGCGAAGAGCCCGATGGCGGCCGCGAAGTGGAGGAGGCGGAAGATGAGGTGCAGGACCATGACGGGACCGAGCATACGGCCGACCCTCATGACCCGCCGCTGAAGAGTCCGTGAAGTTTTCGTCAGGCGCCCGCGCACGAAATGCGCCTGCGCAGCAGGGGTGTCGCAGCGATTCTGAACACCCCGTCAGGATCCGCGCGCAAGCCGCGCGGCGGTGCGTGCGCGCGGACGGCGATTCCCCAACGTGCGGCGCCGCGCCGGGGGAACACCGGGAACACCGGGAGTCGCGAGGCAGACGGGGTGCGCGGTAGGCGACCCGCGGCGGGCCGTCAGCGCGCGAGGGAGGAGGCTGGCACCCTCGCCGAGCGCGGGCGCGCGTACCAGTCGGAGTCGAGCAGCCGCCAGATCTCGTTCACCGTGCCGCGCCCGTCGGCGGGGTGGACGCGGTACAGGCGGCCCTCGCTGACGCCCCCCAGCTTCCGCAGCACGCCGGCCGCGCGCGTGTTCTCCGGCTGCACCCGGGCCTCGAGGCGCGTCACCCGCAGCGTGTCGAACACGAAGTCGAGCATCAGCGACGCCGCGCCGGTGAAGAGGCCCGTGCCCCAGAACGCCTCGCCGAGCGCGAAGCCCCACTCGGCCGTCTTGCCCTGGTGATCGAGCGGGTGGACCTGCAGCAGGCCCACCGCCGGACGATCCGGGCCAGGTGCGATGCCCAGGCACACCGTCGTGCCCGTGGCCCGCCGCTCGTGGACCCACGTGATGAAGCGCTCGAACCCCAGCACGCCGTTGGGTGGGGGCGGCAGGAACCGTGCGACGGATGTGGCGGCGAGATGCTCGTGCAGCGACGGCGCATCCTCGGAGACGAGCTCACGGACGCGAATCCGGTGCGCGCCGAGGTCGGCCACCCGCTGGTACCACCCGTCCGGCAGGGTGCGCGCCGCCTCGACGGACTCGTCGGAGGCCAGTTCCACGGAGGGTGGCGCCGGGTCTGGCGACCAGAAGCCCTCCGACAGCGGATGCGCGCGGAGCCAGTGGGTGCGGTCCAGGGCCCACAGCGTACGGTCGGCGTCGGCGTCCGGCACACCGTCGGCGACGTGCAGCCGGCATTCCGCCTGGGCGCCGAGCCGCTCCAGGAACTGCCGGTCGGGTGCGCTCGTGGCCATGGCGCGTGTTTCGAGCCGCAGCACGGAGAACTCCCGGAACAGGAGGTCGAGCACTGCGCGCGCGCCCGCCAGGAGGGTCCGCTCGTGTCCCTCGGCGATGGCGCAGTAGC